>NZ_JBIRYZ010000009.1:0-74584 GCF_044390325.1 Streptomyces sp. NPDC018964 | reverse complement strand
GGGGGCGGCGCGGGGCGGGGGGGGGGGGGGGGGTCGCGGGGGGGGGGGGGGGGGGCCGGGGGGGGGGGGGGGGGGGGGGGTCCTCGCCCCCGCCGCCCCTTCCCTTCCCGTCCCCGGGGGCTCCGCCCCCGGACCCCCGTGCGCGCCCACGCGGCGGAGCCGCATGTCGGCACAGCCCCGCGCCCCTTTGGAGTCAGCTCGACTCGCGTCGGACCACCGACGCCCCCAGCACCTTGTGGGCCCCGGGGGCCGCGGCGGGGTCGCGTACCGCGCGGTCGACCAGTTCGGCCAGCTCGCGGCCGGCCGGCAGTTCGAGGTGGACGGTGCTCAGCCGGGGCCGCAGCAGCCTGCCCAGCATCAGGTTGTCGGCGCCGATCACGGCGGTCTCCTCGGGGATGCGGACGCCCTCGTCCTGCAGCGCGCGCATCAGCAACATCGCGTACTCGTCGTTGTACGTGAACACGGCGTCGAGGCCGAGCTCGCGCCAGCGGGCGGCCAGCCGGGCGGCGGCGCCCTCGTCGTGCGCGAGCGGCAGCTCGGTGACCGTGGCGTCGGTGCCGCGCAGGGCGGCGCGCACCCCGGCCAGGCGGGGCGCGGAGAACGCCTCCAGGCCGGGCTCCCTCGGAACGACCACGCCGATCCGGCGGCGGCCCCTCTCGAAGAGGTGGGCTCCGGCGCTGTGCCCGACGACGTCGTGGTCCATGAGCAGGCCGTGCGCGCCCTCGACGGGCTCGGGGCCGAGGGTGACGACGGCCCGCGCCCCGGAGCGTTTGAGCACCTCGACGCCGCGCGGGCCGAGCCCGGAGCCGGGTACCAGGACCGCCACGGGCCGCAGCTCGGCCCAGGCGCGGGCGGCCTCGTCGTCGTGCAGGCCGACGGTGCCGTACTGCACGACCGTGTAGTCGAGGCGGGCCAGGGAGACCTGGAGATCGTTGATGAACTGGCTGTAGAGCGGCCCGACGGGAAAGGCGGGCGCGGGCATCAGGACCGTACGGCTGTGTCCGGCGCGCAGGCTGCGGGCCGCCGCGTGCGGCACGTACCCGAGTTCCCTCGCGGCCTCGCGGACGCGGCGGCGGGTGGGTTCGCTGATCCGGACGGCGCCGGCGTTGTTCAGGACGTAGGAGACGGTCGCGCGCGAGACTCCGGCCAGGCGGGCCACATCGGCGCTCGTGGGGACGGAGCGCGTCGGTGCGGGGGACGCGGACGCGGGCGTGTTCGTTATCTGCACCATGACGTACGGCATCCTTGCAGAAGCCGTAACCGGGCGGTCAGGCGGGGGAGTTGATACCCCGTCAGGGGGAGGGGGCCCGGACCGTCACCCGGTCGACCAGGTCCAGCCACGCGGCCTCCAGCCGCTCCGGGGGCATGCCGCACTGCCGTGTCAGGTGGTGGATCAGGGCGGGGTCGAGCTGGGCCATCAGCGTGTGGGCGAGGACCTCGCAGTCCGCGTCCGGGACCGCCTCGCGCAGCAGCAGGGTCACGTGGTGGCACAGGACGCGGCGGGGCGGGCTGGTGAAGCGGCGGCCCGCTCCCGGTTCGGCCGCCAGCTGCAGTTCCAGCTCCTCGGTGGTGCGGCGGAGCATCGCGAGGCCGAAGGCGCGCAGCCGCTCGGCCGGGGGTGCGCCCGGACCGAGCGGCGGGGGTCCGGTGAGGAAGGCGGCCTGGAACTTCTTCTCGGAGTGGTCGAGGAGGGCGGTGAGCAGGCCGGTGCGGTCGCCGAAGCGGCGGAAGACCGTCCCCTTGCCCACGTGGGCCGCCGCCGCGACCTCCTCCATGGTGATGCTGTCGGCCCCGCGCTCGGCCACGAGCAGCGCGGCCGCCTCCAGCAGGCGGGCCCGGTTGCGCGCGGCGTCGGCGCGCAGGCAGGGCTCGTCGGGGTCGATGCCGAGTTGCAGCAACTCCTGCGGCTGTGCGGGGTCCTGGGATGCCGGGACGGGCGGCGGCGCGGCGGACATGAAGCCAGCGTAAAGCATCGGGAAGAAACTGGACCGCGGTCCGGTTAAAGTGCTACAACAGAGAAACGGACCCCGGTCCGGATTGTTTCGGCAACGTTTCAGCACCCCCTGGAGCCCCTCATGTCTGTTCGCATCCTCGCCCTCGTCGGCAGCCTCCGCGCCGGTTCGCACAACCGTCAGCTCGCCGAGGCCGCCATCAAGCTCGCCCCCGCGGGCGCCGAGGTGGCGCTCTACGAAGGGCTCGCGGAGATCCCCTTCTACAACGAGGACCTCGACGTCGAGGGCAGCGTGCCGGCCGCCGCCGTCTCGCTGCGCGAGGCCGCCGCGGGCGCCGACGCGCTGCTGCTCTTCACGCCCGAGTACAACGGCACGATGCCGGCCGTCCTGAAGAACGCCATCGACTGGCTGTCCCGCCCCTACGGCGCCGGCGCCATCAGCGGCAAGCCGGTCGTCGTGATCGGTACCGCCTTCGGCCAGTACGGCGGTCTCTGGGCCCAGGACGAGGCCCGCAAGTCCGTGGGCATCGCCGGCGGCAAGGTGATCGAGGACATCAAGCTCTCCATCCCCGGCTCGGTGACCCGCTTCGCCGAGACCCACCCGGCCGACGACGACGAGGTCGCCGCCCAGCTGACCGAGGTCATCACCCGCCTCCACGGCCTCGCCGGCGAGCCGGCCGCCGCCTGAACCACGCCGAAGGGGCCGGAGCACTCGCTCCCGGCCCCTTCACCGTTTCCGCCCCCGACGCCGCGGAACCGGCCCGTGTCCGAGGGCTCAGGCGGCCGCCGGCGCGGACCGCCCGTCACGGTGGATCGGCGTCCGCAGGCCCGTCAGGGGAACGCCCGTGCCGCCCCGGCGGGTGGCGACGATCTCCGCCGCGATGGACAGGGCCGTCTCCTCCGGGGTACGGGCGCCGAGGTCGAGACCGATCGGGGAACGCAGGCGGGCCAGCTCCCGCTCCCCCACGCCCGCCTCGCGCAGGCGGCGCTCGCGGTCGGCGTGGGTGCGCCGGGAGCCCATCGCCCCGACGAACGCCACCGGCAGGCCCAGGGCCGCCTCCAGCAGCGGTACGTCGAACTTCGCGTCGTGGGTGAGGACGCACAGCACCGTGCGCGCGTCGGTCTCCGTGCCCCGCAGATAGCGGTGCGGCCAGTCGACCACGACCTCGTCGGCCTCCGGGAAGCGGGCCCGGGTCGCGAACACGGGCCGCGCGTCGCACACCGTGACGTGGTAGCCGAGGAACTTGCCCACCCGCACCAGCGCCGCCGCGAAGTCGATCGCCCCGAAGACGATCATGCGGGGCGGCGGCACCGAGGACTCCACGAACAGGGTCAGCCCGCCGGGGCAGTACGACCCGTCCTCCTGGACGCGGACCGTGCCGGTGCGGCCGGCCTCCAGCAGGGCCCCGGCCTCCCCGGCCGCCGTCCGGTCCAGCTCGGGAACCCCGCCGAGGCCGCCCTCGTACGATCCGTCCGGGTGGACGAACAGGGCCCTGCCGAGGAGTTCCGCCGGGCCCTCGACGACCCGGGCGAGGGCCCCCGGCCCGCCCCGGAGGACGGCCGACAGCGCCGACCGCAGCACCTGCCGGACCGGAGCCCGCACACCGACCGGGGTCACCATGATGTCGATGACCCCGCCGCAGGTCAGGCCGACGGCGAAGGCGTCCTCGTCGCTGTAGCCGAACCGTTCGACATGGGTCTCGCCGTCCGCGAGCGCCTGGGCGCACAGGTCGTACACCGCGCCCTCCACGCACCCGCCGGACACCGAGCCGACGACCGTGCCCCCGCTGTCGACGGCGAGGGCGGCGCCGGGGCCGCGCGGCGCGCTGCCGCCCACGGACACCACCGTGGCCACGGCGAACTCCCTGTCCTCGGTCAGCCAGCGGTGCAGCTCGCCGGCGATGTCAAACACGTGGTCCTCCCGCCTCCAGTACCCGGTCGGGACGGATGGGCAGGTTCCGGTGCCGTACGCCGGTCGCGTGCCAGACCGCGTTGGCGACGGCCGCCGCCGCGCCCACGATGCCGACCTCGCCGATGCCCTTGATGCCGACGGGGTCGTCGGGGTCCGGGTCGTCGACCCAGTCCGCCTCGACCACCGGCACGTCGGCGTGGGTGGCGACGTGGTAGCCGGCCAGATCGGCGCCGTAGAGGCCGCCGAAGGCCCGGTCCCGGACCGCCTCCTCGTGCAGAGCCATCGAGATGCCCCAGGTCATGCCGCCCACGAGCTGACCGCGCGCGGTGAGCGGGTTGACGATCCGGCCCGCCGCGAAGATGCCGAGCATCCGCCGCACCCGCACCTCACCGGTGGCGACGTCCACGGCCACCTCGGCGAACTGCGCCCCGAAGGAGTGCCGCTCCTTCCGGGCGAGGGCGCCGAGGGCGGCGGTGGTGTCGGACCGTACGGTGATGCCCTCCGGCGGTACGGCGCCTCCCGGAACGAGCTTCTCCCGCAGCTCCCCGGCGGCGGCCGTGACCGCCCAGGCCCAGGAGCGGGTGCCCATGGAGCCGCCCGCGATCCCCGCCGGGCCGAAGTCGCTGTCGCCGATGTGCACCCGGACCCGGTCGGGCGTCACCCGCAGCGCGTCGGCGGCCACCAGGGTGAGCGCCGTGCGCGCCCCGGTGCCGATGTCGGCCGCGGCGATCCGCACGGTGAAGGTGCCGTCCGCCTCCGCGGTCACCGCGGCCGTCGACGGGAGGGCGCCCGAGGGGAAGGAGGCCGCGGCCGTGCCCGTGCCGAGCAGCCAGCGCCCCTCGCGGCGCGTCCCCGGGCGCGGGTCACGGCCGGCCCAGCCGAAACGGCGGGCACCCTCGCGGAAGCAGGCGGCGAGGTTGCGGCCGGCGAACGGCAGCCCGGAGACCGGGCCGTGCTCGGGATCGTTGCGCAGCCGCAGCTCGACGGGGTCGATCCCGCACCGCTCGGCGAGTTCGTCGAGCGCCGACTCCAGGGCGAACGACCCGGGTGCCTCGCCCGGCCCGCGCATCCACGTCGGGGACGGCACGTCCAGCCGTACCACCTCGTTGGAGGTGCGGTGGGCGTCGGCGTCGTACATCACGCGCGCCACACCGGCGCTCGGCTCGACGAACTCCCAGACCGTCGACGTCTGGTTCAGTGAACGGTGCTCCAGGGCGCGCAGCCGGCCGTCGGCGTCGGCGCCGAGCCGGACCCGCTGGACGGTGGGGCTGCGGTAGCCGGTGAGCGAGAACATCTGGCGGCGCGTCAGCACGACGCGGACCGGCCGCTGCAGGGCGGTCGCGGCCATCACCGCGCAGACCTGGTGGGCCCGTAGGCCTTTGCTGCCGAAGCCGCCGCCGATGTGCTCGGAGCGCACCCTCACCGCGGACGCGTCCAGTGAGAACATCCGCGCGAGCTCGTCGGCGACCCAGGTGGTGCCCTGGTTGGAGTCGACGACCTCGAGCCGGCCGCCGTCCCAGAGGGCGGTCGCCGCGTGCGGCTCCATCATGGCGTGGTGTTCTTCGGGCGTGGTGTACTCCACGTCCACCACATGGGCGGAGGCGGCGAGTTCGGCCTCCAGGTCGCCCTTCTCCGTCACCGCGGGCATGTGCCCGTCCGCCGCGTAGGCGTCCGGGCGGTCGCCGGAGAGCGCGATGTCGTGCGGCTCCTGCTCGTAGGTGACGACGAGCCGCTCGGCGGCCTCCCGGGCCTGCTCGGACGTCTCGGCGACGACCAGCGCGACGGGCCAGCCGGCGTGCGGGACCCGGTCGTTCTGGAAGACCGCGGCCGTCGGGTCCGGCGGAACGCCCAGCATCCCGACGTAGTCGGTCTCGAGGCGCGGCGCGTTCCCGTGGTGCAGGACGGTCAGCACGCCCGGCATGCCGAGCACGGGGCCGGTGTCGACGGACAGGATCCGGCCGCGGGCGACGGTGGACAGCACCAGCCAGCCGTGGGCGAGGTCGGCGAAGGGGATCTCACCGGCGTAGCGGGCGGCGCCGGTGACCTTGTCGCGGCCCTCGACGCGGGTGTGCGCGGTGCCGACGGCGCCCGTCAGCGTCGTGGCGGTGGTCATCGGGCGGCCTCCTCGGCGAGTTCGGACAGCACGGCCACCACCAGGTTGCGCATGAGTGTCACCTTGTATCCATTGTCGGGCAGCGGCCTGGCGGCCGCGAGTTCGGCGTCCGCCGCCGCCGCGAAGTACTCCGCGGTGGCCGGGGCGCCGTTCAGCACGCGTTCGGCGGCGCGGGCCCGCCAGGGCCGGGACGCCACGGCCCCGAAGGCGAGGCGGGCCTCGCGGACGACTCCCCCGCTGACGTCGAGGGCGGCGGCGACCGAGCCGATCGCGAAGGCGTACGAGGCGCGTTCGCGGACCTTGCGGTAGCGCGAGCGGGCGGCGACCGGCGCCGGCGGCAGGGTGACGTGGGTGATGAGCGCGCCGGGCGGCAGGGCGGTCTCCCGGTGCGGGGTGTCGCCCACCGGGAGGTAGAAGTCGGCCAGCGGCAACTGCCCGGGCCCGTCGGCGGTCTCGTAGGAGACGACCGCGTCGAAGGCGGTCAGCGCCACCCCCATGTCGGAGGGGTGGATCGCCACGCAGTGGTCGGAGGCGCCCAGGACGGCGTGGTTGCGGTGCTCGCCCTCGACGGCGGGGCAACCGCTGCCGGGAGCACGCTTGTTGCAGGGCTTGGTCACATCGGTGAAGTAGCCGCAGCGGGTGCGCTGGAGCAGGTTGCCGCCGACGGTGGCCATGTTGCGCAACTGCCCGGAGGCACCGGCGAGTACGGCCTGGGCGAGGGCAGGGTAGTCCCGGCGGACGTCGGGGTGCGCGGCGAGGTCGCTGTTGGTGACGGTGGCGCCGATGCGCAGTCCGCCGCCGTCGGCCGGCTCGATCCGGTCCAGCGGGAGGGTGCGGACGTCGACGAGCCGGGCCGGGCGCTCGACGCCGTTCTTCATCAGGTCGACGAGGTTGGTGCCGCCGCCGAGGTAGCGGGCGTCGGGGTCGGCCTCGAGCAGCGCCACCGCGCCGGAGACGTCGTCGGCGCGCCGGTAGTCGAACTCCCTCACGCCACGGCCTCCTCGGTCTCGTTCCGGCTCTCGGCGGCCGCGCGGGCGACCGCCTCGGCGATCTGTACGTACGCGCTGCAGCGGCACAGGTTGCCGCTCATGCGTTCCCTGATCTCCTCGGGGGTCAGGGGCGGCGGTCCCGCCTCGGGACGCACGTCCCCGGTGACGGCGCTGGGCCAGCCCGCCGCGTGCTCCTCGATGACGGCGACGGCCGAACAGATCTGGCCGGGGGTGCAGTAGCCGCACTGGAAGCCGTCCAGGTCGAGGAAGGCCTGCTGCACCGGGTGCAGCCGGTCCCCGTCGGCCAGGCCCTCCACGGTGGTGATCTCGCGTCCGTCGGACGCGACGGCCAGTTGCAGGCAGGACACGGTGCGGCGGCCGTCGACCAGGACCGTGCAGGCGCCGCACTGTCCCTGGTCGCAGCCCTTCTTGGTGCCGGTCAGATCGAGGCGCTCGCGCAGGGCGTCGAGCAGGGTGGTGCGGTGGTCGACGGACAGCGTGTGCTTCTCGCCGTTGATGTTCAAGGTGACGCTGCTGGACGTCGAGGGGGCCATGAGCAGCCTTCTTTCACGGATCTGGAAGGCGGACGAGTCGGTGTCGTGAGGGGTGGGCTGTACGGAACGGGGGGCGTTCGGGAGCATGGGAGGAGGGGGGAAGGGCCGGGAACACACCGGTCACCGCGGGCGTGCCGACGGGCGTCCCGCGCCGTCCGTGTCCGCCGATACGATGGACCCGAAGCGGACAGCTGTCCGTTCCCCGAAAACGTAGTGGACAGCTGTCCGGTTAGCAAGGACGGGTTTCGGTCATGGCCCGGGAGGAGGACGAATGGGACACAAGGAGGACGCGTCCCCCTGCGTGCGGGTGCCGCGGAGCACGGCGGCGCCCCTGCGCTCGGACGCGCAGCGCAACCGTGAGCGCATCCTGGAGGTGGCCCTCGTCGAACTCACGCGCTCGGCGGAGACCCCGCTGAGCGTGATCGCCAAGAAGGCGGGCGTCGGGCAGGGCACGTTCTACCGGAACTTCCCCAGCCGCGAGGCACTCGTCCTGGAGATCTACCGGTACGAGATGCGGCAGGTGGCGGACAGCGCGGCGCAGTTGCTGAGCGTGCTGGAGCCCGCCTGCGCGCTGCGCGAGTGGATGGACGGGCTGGCCCGCTTCGCCATGACCAAGGCCGGTCTGGCCGACGCCATCCGGCAGGCCACCAGCGGACCGGGGAGCCCGGCGAAGCCGGGGCACAGCCCGGTGACCGAGGCGGCGGAACTGCTGTTGCGCCGCTGCGAGGAGGCCGGATCCATTCGCCCCGGCGTGACCGCGGACGACCTCATCCTCGCCATCGGCGGCCTCTGGCAGCTCGACCCGGCCGAGGACTGGCAGCCGCGCGCCACCCGGCTGCTGGACCTGGTCATGGACGGCCTGCGCGCGGGGGCACCGGGGCGGTAGCGCACCGGCACGCCGCGCGGGCCGGGACGCCGGTCCGCCTGCGGCCCGTACGGACGCCCGCGCGGCGGGGACACCGTCCCGCTCTCGGGCGGCCGCCGCAGTGGCCGGCTCGCGCGGCTCCCGCGGGGCGGCGGCCGCCGCCGGAGGGGAATCCCGCCGCCGCGGGTGCGGGCCGACAGCGCGCGGTGCGGGTCGCCGGCGCAGCGCACCCGGTGGGGGTGTCCCTGTCCGGGGCGCTCGCCGAGCGGACGGGCCGGTCCGCCTGCCGCACCCGTCACGGCGGTGCCCGGCCCCCGCGACTGGGCACCCGGCACGCCGCCGTCGCCCCGTACGGCACCCACCGGGCCGCCGACGGGCGCGAGGTGTTGTTCTCCGTCCGGAACGAACGCGAGCGGGCGGCCCCTGTGCGCGGAGTTCCCCGGCAGGCCGGAGCCGACCGATGATCCGCGCTTCGCCACCGGTTCCGACCGGGTGACCCACCGCGAGGAGCCGAACGCGGTCACCGCCGAGCGCTTCGCCCGCGCGGACGCCGATGAACCGCTCGAGGACCTGGAGGCGATCGGCATCGCCTGCGCCGGGGCCGACGACGTCACCGCGACCGCCGGCGCCAGAGGGCGGTGCCGGGCGGAACCGTGGAGGCGCCGCTGCCGGCCCGCGTGGACCCGGTACCGGCCGTGGGCGAGCACGCGGAGGCGATCCTCACGGAACCGGGCCGTTCCTCCCGGGGAGAACGCGGCACCGCGCGCGGACGGGGTCGTCCGGCCGCGGCTACGCCTGCCGCTGGTGCAGCGCGTCCAGCACGTCCTCGTCGGTCAGCTGGTCGAACTCCTCGTACCACTGGCCCACGGCCATGAACGCGGCCGGCTCGTGCAGGCAGACCACCTCGTCGGCCTCGGAGCGCATCAGCGCGACGCCCTCGGCCGCGCCGACCGGGACGGCCAGCACGAGGTGTCCGGGGTCCCGTGCCCGCAGGGCGCGCAGCGCGGCGCGGGCGGTGGAGCCGGTCGCCAGCCCGTCGTCGACGACGATCACGGTCCGCCCGCGCAGCTCGGGGGCGGGGCGGCCCTGGCGGTAGCGCTGTTCGCGGCGGCGCAGCTCGACGCGTTCGCGTTCGACGACGGGCGCCAGGTCGGCCTCGTCGAGGCCCAGCCGCAGCAGGGCGTCCTCGTCGAAGAGCGGAATCCCGTCGCCGGCCATCGCGCCGACGCCGAACTCCTCGTGGAAGGGGGCGCCGATCTTCCGTACGACGAGGACGTCGAGCGGGGCGTCCAGTGCCCGGGCGACCTCGACGGCCACGGCGGCACCGCCGCGGGGCAGGGCCAGCACGACGGGCTCGGGCAGGGCTCCCTCGTCCCGCCTCTCCCGCAGCCGTGCGGCCAGCTCGCGGCCGGCCTGCCGGCGATCACGGAACCGCATGGCGGATGCCCTCCCTCCGTACCGGAGACGGCACCTGAAGCACCTGGTCCGCACCCGTGTACCCCGCTCCCCGCCACTCGAAGCGCCCGGTGTCCGGCATGGGTGCGCGGTGGTCGGGCAGGCGAGTTCCATGGTCGGTGACACGAGCGAGTACGGACAGGCGCGGCGGCCGGGCACGAGCGGGCACCGGGCGGTGGCGCGGGAGGACGAGATCCGGATCGAGGCGTGGGCGGCGAGCCGGGAGAACTGTCTGGCGGAGGCGGTGGCGGCGATGGTGGAGTGCTTCGCCGACGTCTCCGGGGTGCGGCCGACGGGCGTGGGCCGCATCCGGCTGGACGGGGCCAGTGACGACGATCTGCTGGCGGAGCTGCTGGACGAGATCCTGTACCGGTTGGAGGAGTACGGCCAGGTACCGGTCGACGTGGAGGCGGACGGGACCGAGGACGGTCTCGACGTGCGCCTGGCGGTGGCCGCCCTGACGGACGTACGGGTCACCGGGCGGATGCCGGCGGCCGTGGACTGGGAGGAACCGCGGATCCGCCCGGGCCCGTACGGCTGGACGTGCGCGCTCAGTGGGTGGGAGCCGCCGCGCTGATGTCCGCCAGGGCGGAGTGCGGATCCTCCGTCGCGGCGAGGTCCCCGAGACTCACCACCCCCACCGGACAGCCGCCGCGTTCCACCACCGGGAGCCGCCGGACGGCGTACCGCCGCATCAGCTCCACGGCGTGATCGGTGGTGTCCTCGGGGTCGAGGGTCACCAGGGGCGGGCGCGTGCACAGGGAACCGACCGTCGTGGCCTCCGGGTCGCATCCCTCCGCGACGCCCCTCAGCACGATGTCGCGGTCGGTGAGCACACCGAACAGATCGCAGTCGTACGCGACGAGGACGTCGCCGATGTCCTGCTCGCGCATCAGGCGCGCCGCCCGCGCCACCGTCGTCATGGGTTCGACGGACGCGGTGTCCGCGGACATCACGTCCCGTATCCGCGTGGTCATGGGCACCTCCCGGTACGTGGCCGGCGTGGACTCCCCGTGTCCGACGCGTAGCCCGTCGCGCGGCCCGTAAACCGACCGGGCGGGGGCGGGCGTGGAGCACGCCCGCCCCCGTCCCGCCTACACGGCTCCGGGAACCTCCTCGGTGACGCCGTTCAGCGGTGAGGCGGGGTCGGTGCCGTACGGGAGGGTGAGGGCCTCGAGGCCGTGGCCCGCCGGGTCCCGGAAGTAGACGCCGCGACCGCCGTCGTTGCGGTTGATGCGGCGGGGGTGCCTGCCGTGCGGATCGGCCTGGAAGGGGATCCCGGCCGCCACGAGCCGGGCGAGGAGCGCGTCGAACTCGTCCTCGGAGACGAGGAACGCGTAGTGCTGCGACGGGATGTCGATGTCGACGGTCGCGAAGTCCAGGGTGACTCCGTTGGCGGTCGTCACCGGCAGGAACATTCCGGCCAGTTCCCCGACCTCCAGGCCCAGGACGTGGGCGAGGAAACGGGCGGACTTCTCCCGGTCACGGGTGAGAACGATGGTGTGGTTGAACTCGACTGACACGAGGGCAATGCCTCCACGGGCATCCGCGGCGCCTCCATGCCTCACCCGGCCGGTGACCGACACGCGATGCCGCGCCGGAGAGCCTAGACGGCACATCCGGCGGCTGTCGAGCCGTCGGCCGGGAGCGACGGTACGCAAGGCGCGGGTCAGGCCGGGGTGCCGTGCCCGCCCTCGGCCGCGGCGGTCTCGTCCACGCGGCCGGCCACCCAGTCCAGGAAGTCCCCGACCTCCGCCCGGGGCAGCGCGAGCGCGGACTCTCGGGGGCGTTCGAAGCTGCGCAGCGCGTCCGTGATCAGTGGCCGGAAGTCCGCCTCCGCGGCGGCGACGATCCCGGCCGCCGCGCGTTTGGCGAACCAGCGGCCGGTGCGGCACCACACCACGGAGCGGCAGCCGTTGAGCACCCGGTTGTCGGCCGCGTGCCCCTCGCCCTCGGCGTGTTCGCGCACGGAGGCGCGGAGCGCGGCGAGCACGTCGGCCCGCTCCGGTGCGGCGATCACGTCCCGTACCGGAGCGCCGAACAGCGACAGGCCGGCCTGGTGGGCGACGGAACGGTCGAGGACGTACCAGAACGCGGGCCCCTCCCCGGGGTCGTGGCTGACCCGCTCGGGCAGGGACGGTCCGGTGTTGAGGTCCATGAGGTACCCCGCGCCGCCGGACGGGCGGCGGGCGAAATCGGCCGGGTAGACGACCAGTTCCAGTCCGGCGGCGGGACAGGCCAGGGCGGGGTGGGCGAGCGCCCCGGCCAGTTCGGGCAGGATGCGCCGGGGAAGCGAGCGGTCCACCACGACGGTCACGTCGACGTCGCTGCGTCCGTGCCGGTAGTCGCCGAGCGCGAGAGATCCGACGGCGAGGACGCTCACCAGGTGGGGGCCGCAGACGGTGCGCGTGCGGTGGACCAGCTCGTCCAGGTAGGGGCGGACCTCGCGGGGCGGGAGGGGGGTACGGTTCATGGGACCAGTGTCGGTGTGCGGGTCCGCGGCGCGTCAGTTCCACAGTTCGTCGCTGTCGCACACCCGCGCTCCCATGTTCCGTTCCATCATCCGCAGGGCGGCGTCGGCGAGGTCGGCGTGGATGTGGGCGACGGCGTCGCGGGGGACGGTCACGTCGAAGTGGCGGATGTGCGCGTCGAGCGACGAGTACAGGACGCACTGCTCGGTGACCTGACCGCACAGCACGAGCCGGTCGATGCCCTGCTGGTTGAGCAGGTAGCCCAGGGGCGTCTCGAAGAAGACCGAGTGCCGTGCCTTGACGACGAAGAGGGAGGAGTCGTCCGGCAGCAGCGGTTCCACGAGGCGCGCGTGCGGTCCCGACAGGGCCTTGTCGAGCAGCTCGCCGTGGTGGGAGCGCCATTCGCCGAAGTTGTCGTTGACGTAGATCACCGGCACGTCCCGGCGCCGCGCCCGTTCCAGCAGGGTGGAGACGACCGGTACGACCGACTCGGCGGACGGGAGCAGACGCTCGGCGTCCACGTGGTCGTAGGTGTTGATCATGTCGATGACGATCAGCGCGGTCTTGCCCATGTCCTCCGGGTTCCACCCTCGAAGGAGGTTCAGACATGTCCGCTCGCGCGCACGGCCGTGAGGGCCGGCGGCGGAGACGTGCGACAGCCGCCCCACAGGGGATCCGTCGCCGGCGCCGCATCGTCATCAGGGCCGTCCGGCCCTAGTCCGGCGGGGGTCCGCCGTCGACGATGGAGGAATGATCCACAGCGATGGCTTCCGGCCGTTGGACCGCCAGGAGTGTCTGCGCCTGCTGGCCAAGGTGCCGGTCGGTCGCGTCGTCTACACCCGGCGGGCGCTGCCCGCGGTCCTGCCCGTCAACTTCTCCCTGGACACGGATTCCTCCGTGGTGCTGTGCACCTCCGCCGCCTCCGATCTGGTGCGGGCGGTGGACGGCGTCGTGGTCGCCTTCGAGGCCGACGACTTCGACGCCGGGAGGCGGTCCGGCTGGAGCGTGGTGGTCACGGGCCGGGCGGCCGTGGTGACGGGCCAGGCCGAGCACGAACGCCTGCTGCGGACCGGGCCCCGCTCGTGGATGCCGATGCACGACGGGGTGTTCGTCCGGATCGAGGCCGAGATGGTCACGGGCCGGGAGCTCACGGGGCTGCCCGGGCCCGGCTGAACCGGTGGACACCTCGCCTCCGAGGACACCCGCACGACGCCGGCACCGTGCGCGGTGTGCGGTGAGCCGTCACCGGTGCGACCGGCCCCGTGCGAGGCGTCTTCCGGGGTGCCGTACGGTACGCCTGTGACCGCCTTCAGCCCTGAGAACACCCCGGGCCGCCACGGCCCTTACGCCACCGTCGAGGCCGTGCCCCGTGAGGTGGGCCGGGTGCGCACCGAGTACTCGCCCGCGCACGACGGCGACCCCGACCCCGGGGAGATCGTCTGGACCTGGGTGCCCTACGAGGAGAACGACGGCCGGGGCAAGGACCGTCCGGTGCTGGTCGTCGCCCGGGAGGCGGCCGGGAGCTTCCTCGCCGTGCGGTTGTCGAGCAGGCGGCACGACGGCGACCGGGAGTGGGTGCCGATCGGCAGCGGGCCGTGGGACCGGTCGGGCCGCGACTCGTGGGTCGACGTGGACCGGGTGCTGCGGCTGCACGAGGAGGGCATGCGCCGGGAGGCGTGCGCGCTGGACCGGATGCGGTTCAACCTCGTGCGTCAGCGGCTGCGGGAGCGGTACGGCTGGAGCTGACGTCCCCCGGTCCGGGCAGGAGGTCCGCGAAGGTCCGCTCGAACGCGGCGCGGACCGCGCCGTCGCGGGTGCGGTCCAGGATGCCGAACACCACGTGCGTGAAGGCGCCCGCGAAGCGTCCGCCCGGCTCCAGGTGCGACCGGAACGCCGCCGCCACCTGGGCGGGGTCGTTGCGGAACACCCCGCAGCCCCAGGCGCCCAGCACGAGCCGCCGGTAGCCGTGGGCGGCGGCGGTCTCCAGGACCCGCCCGGCCCGTACGGCCAGGGCGCGGGGCACCTCGTCCGCCCGTTCCGGCGCCGTGCGCAGGATCACTCCCGCGTTGGGCGCGGGCGAGGTGAGGAAACCCGCCGTGAACGGCTCGTCCAGGAGGCGTCCGCGGTCGTCGCGGAAGACCGGCACGGCGGGTGAGTGGATCACGCGGTCCGTGTAGAACGGGTCGCGGTGGGCGCGGTGGTGGTCGTAGAAGCCCGGGGCCCGCAGCAGGCAGGTGTACAGCGCGGAGGCGCGGCACAGGGCCTCCTCCTGGGCCTGGGCGCCGTTGAGGTATCCGCCGCCCGGATTGCGGGCGGAGGCGAAGTTCAGCACGGCCACGCCGTCCGCGAGCCGCCGGGCGGCCTCCAGGCTGCTCTCGCCGGTGACCTCGAACCGGGTGCCGGCCGGACGGAACGCCGGGACCGGGACCGGCCGCGGCCCGTACGTCCGTGTTCCGCGGGCCGCGGCCTCGACCGCCGCCGCGACGGACACCTCGTGGCCGCCGGGCGCGCGGTAGGCACCGGCCGCCACGATCCGTTCGGTCTCGCTCGTCGTGCTCATGCGGGCATCCTGAGCGATGCTGGTGAGGCGCCGCAACGGAGTTTCCGCCTCCCCGGAAGACCCGGGAAACGGGCGGAGAACCGCCCGGGAACAGGCCGGACGAAAGGATGACGGAACCGGAACGCCCCGCCAGGCGCCCTTGTGCCCGCCGGCACGAAGGTTTTGGGTGGACGGGTTGACGCCGGCCGGGACCGTTGCCGCTCCGGGCCGGTGACATGGCGGAATCTCAGGAGGATCCCTGCATGTCCGATTCGCCGGGCGGCTGCCCCGAGCCGCGCAGCGCCGTCACGGAAGCCGAGGTGGAGGCCCTGGTACGGGGCATCTGCTTCAAGACCGGACCACCGCGCCTCCTCGGCGTCGAGGTGGAATGGCTCGTCCACGAGCTGCGGGACCCGCGGCTCCCCGTGTCACCCGAACGACTCGAAGCGGCCTACGCCGCCCTGCGGACCGTGCCCCTGAGGTCGGCGCTCACCGTCGAGCCCGGCGGCCAGCTGGAGCTGAGTTCACCGCCCGCCGCCTCCCTGACGGAGTGCGTCGGTACCGTCTCCGCCGACCTCGACGCCGTCCGCGCGGTCCTGCGCGAGGACGGTCTGGTCCTCGTCGGCCTCGGCCACGACCCCTGGCGCACCCCCCGCCGGTTCCTGCGCGAACCGCGGTACGACGCCATGGAGGCCTGTCTCGACCGCACCGGCCCCGCCGGCCGGGCCATGATGTGCACCTCCGCCTCCGTGCAGGTGTGCGTGGACGCCGGGTACGAGGAGCCCGGCCCGCTCGGCCATGTACGGCGCTGGTGGCTGGCGCACCAGCTGGGCGCGGTCCTGGTCGCCGTGTTCGCCAACTCCCCGCTCGCCGCCGGCCGGCCGACCGGCTGGCTGTCCACCCGGCAACTGCGCTGGGCGCAGATCGGCACCGGCCGGGCGGGCGGCCCCGTCCTCGATGCCGACCCGCGCGGCGCCTGGGCCCGGCACGTCCTGGACTCGCCCGTGATGTGCGTGCGGGACGACGTCGGGCCCTGGCACGTGCCGGACGGGCTCACCTTCCGGGAGTGGACCAGGTCCGGCATGCCCAGGCCTCCGGCCCGGGACGACCTCGACTACCACGTCACGACCCTGTTCCCGCCGGTGCGGCCGCGCGGCCACCTGGAACTGCGCATGATCGACGCGCAGCCCGGTGACGACGGCTGGATCGTGCCGCTGGCCGTGGTCGCGGCGCTGTTCGACGACCCGGAGGCCACCGAGACCGCCTACCGGGCGGTGAAGCCGCTGGCCGAGCGGACCCACGGCATGCCCGCGCCGCACAATCCGCTCTGGCGGGACGCGGCCCGCGTCGGCCTGGCCGACCCGGAGCTGCGCGAGGTGGCCGCCGCCTGCTTCGCGGCGGCGCTGCGCGCCCTGCCCCGGCTCGGCGCCGGCACCGAGGTGGTCGACGCGGTCGAGGCGTACCGGGACCGGTACGTCGCCCGGGGCCGCTGTCCGGCCGACGACTCGCTCGACGCGCTGCGGGCGACGGCCCGCGGCACGCGCCCCCGCCCCACGCACCCGCACGGGAAGGACACCCCCTCATGACCGACCCCGCCCTCGACGCCGAAGCCCTGCGCGAGCGCGCGGTCGCCTCGCTGGTCACCGCACGGGACCGCACCACGCTGCTCACCAGTTGTGTCGACGGACCAGACCTGACCGCCCAGCACTCGCCGCTGATGTCGCCGCTGGTGTGGGACCTCGCCCACATCGGCAACCAGGAGGAGCAGTGGCTGCTGCGGGCCGTCGCCGGGCAGGAGGCGATACGGCCCGAGATCGACACCCTGTACGACGCCTTCGAGCACCCGCGCTCCGAACGCCCGAAGCTGCCGCTGCTGCCGCCGGAGGAGGCCCGCCGGTACGCGGCCGACGTGCGCGGCCGGGCGCTGGACGTGCTGGAGAGGGCCGCGTTCGGCGGGACGCGGCTGACGGAGGCGGGCTTCGCCTTCGGGATGATCGCGCAGCACGAGCAGCAGCACGACGAGACCATGCTCATCACCCACCAGCTCCGCAAGGGCCCTCGGGCGCTGACCGCGCCGGACCCGGAGCCGGTGCCGCTGTTCACCGGTCCGGCCGAAGTCCTGGTCCCGGGCGGCCCGTTCACCATGGGCACCTCGGACGAGCCGTGGGCCCTGGACAACGAACGGCCCGCGCACCGGCGCGAGGTGGCGCCCTTCCGCATCGACACCACCCCGGTGACGAACGCCGCCTACCAGGCGTTCATCGAGGACGGCGGCTACGACGAGCCCCGCTGGTGGACGGCCGACGGCTGGGCGCACGTCCGCCGCAACTCCCTCACCGCGCCGCTGTTCTGGCGCCGGGACGGACGGCAGTGGCTGCGGCGCCGGTTCGGCGTCACCGAGGTGGTGCCGCCCGACGAGCCGGTTGTGCACGTGTGCTGGTACGAGGCCGACGCCTACGCCCGCTGGGCCGGGCGCCGGCTGCCCACCGAGGCCGAGTGGGAGAAGGCGGCCCGCCACGACCCGGCCGGCGACCGCTCGACGCGCTACCCGTGGGGCGACGCCGACCCCGGACCCGAGCACGCCAACCTCGGCCAGCGGCACCTGCGTCCGGCACCCGCCGGGAGCTACCCGGCCGGTGAGTCGCCGCTGGGCGTGCGGCAGTTGATCGGCGACGTGTGGGAGTGGACGGCGAGCGACTTCCTGCCGTACCCGGGGTTCAGGGCGTTCCCGTACAAGGAGTACTCGGAGGTGTTCTTCGGGCCGGAGTACAAGGTGCTGCGCGGCGGTTCGTTCGCCGTGGACCCGGTGGCCTGCCGGGGGACGTTCCGCAACTGGGACCTGCCGATCCGGCGGCAGATCTTCTCCGGGTTCCGCACGGCGCGCTCGGAGGACGTCTGATGTGCCGTCACGTGGCGTACGTGGGGCCCGCGGAGCCGCTGGGCGAGCTGCTCGTGAGACCGCCGCACGGGCTGTACCGGCAGTCCTGGGCGCCCCGGCGGCAGCGGTACGGCACGGTCAACGCCGACGGCTTCGGCGTGGGCTGGTACGCGCAGGGCGATCCGGTGCCGGCCCGGTACCGGCGGGCCGGACCGGTGTGGGCGGACCTGTCGTTCGCGGACCTCGCCCGTGTCGTACGGACCCGGGCGCTGCTCGCGGCCGTACGGGACGCGACCCTGTCGGGCGCGGACGCGGAGGCCGCGGCGGCGCCGTTCACGGCCGAGACCTGGCTGTTCAGCCACAACGGGGCGGTGCCGGGCTGGCCGGGGTCGCTCGCGCCGCTGGTGGCGTCCCTGTCCGCCGAGGACGTGCTGTCGCTGGAGGCCCGCAACGACTCCGCGTTCGTGTGGGCGCTGGTGCTGGCCCGGCTGCGGGCCGGTGACGAGGAGGGGCAGGCGCTGGCCGACACGGTCCTGGAGGTCGCCGCGGCGGCCCCCGGGGCCCGGCTCAACCTGCTGCTCACCAATGGCGACACCGTCACGGCGACCGCCTGGGGCGACACGCTGTGGTACCTCACCCGGGCCGGTGGCGGAACCGTCGTGGCCTCCGAGCCCTACGACGACGATCCGCACTGGCGCGAGATCCCCGACCGCACGCTGCTCGCGGCGAGCCGTACGGACGTCCTGCTGACCCCGCTCAAGGAGCCCGGCGACGCCCTGCCGTCCGCCGGCGCACCCGCACCTTCGAGGGAGCCCCTCACGTGAGTCCGTTCCGCCTCACCCGCACCCTGCCCGAGGACGCCACCGACGCCGCCCTGCGCGCCGACGTCCGCGAGGGCCTGACCGGCAGCCCCAGGACGCTGCCGCCCAAGTGGTTCTACGACGCCCGGGGCAGCGAACTCTTCGAGGAGATCACCGAGCTGCCCGAGTACTACCCGACCCGCGCCGAACGCGAGATCCTGCGCGCCCGCGCCGGTGAGATCGCCGCGGCGTCCGGCGCCCGCACCCTGGTCGAACTGGGCTCCGGCTCCTCGGAGAAGACGCGGCACCTGATCGACGCCCTGACCGGGCTGCGCGCCTACGTCCCCGTCGACGTCAGCGAGAGCGCCCTCACCCTGGCCGGGCGGGCGCTGGCCGCCGAGCGACCGGAGCTGGACGTGCACGCGCTGGTCGCCGACTTCACCGCCCTGCCGGCCCTGCCCGACACGCCGGGTCCGCGGCTGGTGGCGTTCCTCGGCGGCACCATCGGCAACCTGCTGCCGGCCGAGCGCGCCGCGTTCCTCGCCTCCGTCCGCGCCCTGCTCGCCCCGGGCGACGCCCTGCTGCTGGGCACGGACCTGGTGAAGGACGAGAAGGCGCTGGTCCGGGCGTACGACGACGCGGCCGGTGTGACGGCCGCGTTCAACAAGAACGTCCTGGCCGTCATCAACCGGGAGCTGGGCGCCGACTTCGACCCGGACGCCTTCGACCATGTGGCGCTGTGGGACGCCGGACACGAGTGGATCGAGATGCGGCTGCGCTCCCGTACCACGCAGACGGTGAAGATCCCCTCCCTGGGACTCGCCGTGGACTTCGCGGCGGGCGAGGAGCTGCGCACCGAGGTGTCGGCGAAGTTCCGCCGGGACGGAGTGCGCGGGGAACTGTCGGCCGCCGGGCTGGAGCCGGCCCGGTGGTGGACGGACGAGGAGGGGAGGTTCGCGCTGTCGCTGAGCGTCGCGCGCTGACGGGAGCGCCGCCGGGCCGCGCGTCGCCCTAGTCGAAGGCCAGGGCCTCGGTGATGCGGCGCGCGGCACGCCCGGCCTCGGTGGCCGGGTCGGCCCCGGTGAGCACCTCGGTCATGTACTCCTTGATCGGGTTGTCCGCCTCGACCGCGGCCCACCGGGGTGTGCCGGGGGTCGCCCGGCCCCGTGCGGCTCCGGCCGCCATGGCGGCGACCCCCTCCTCCCCCGCCACCGACTCGGCGAGCGCGGCCTTGTTGGGGACGTAGTTCATCGTGCGGGCCAGGTCGGTGTTCCACCGGGCGCCGGTGAGCGCGGCGACGACCTCGACGGCGCCCTCCCTGATGTCGGTCTTGGCCGGGACCACGAGGTCGGAGCCGCCGGTGAAGACGGCGCCGGGCTTGCCGGCGGCCCTGCCGGGCACGGGGAAGTAGCCCAGCTCCCCTTTGAGTTCCGGGTTCTGCTTGAGGATGGAGCTCGCCAGCCCCGGTACGGCCACGATCTGGGCGACCTTGCCCTCGGCGAACACGTCGGCCTGCGGCGGGTGTTCCTCGTCGGCGTCGGCCGGTCCGTCGCCGAGGGCCTGGAGCCGGCGGTAGAAGTCCATGCCGCGCAGCGCCTCCGGGCTGTCCAGCGCGCCCCGCCAGACGCCGTCCCGTTCCTCGGCGAGGTCTCCGCCCTCCTCCCAGATGAACCCGGCGAGGGTGTACCAGTCCTGTCCGGCGAGGTAGACGCCCTGGTTGCCGCCGGTGTCGAGCTTCTCGGTGAGGGTGAGCCACTCGTCGCGGGTCTTCGGCGGGGCGGTGACGCCGGCCCGCCGGAAGAGGTCCTTGCGGTAGATGACGACGCGGTTGGCCGCGTACCAGGGGATGCCGTACTGCTGGGAGCCCCACCGGCCGGGTTCGGCGAGGCCGGGCAGCCAGTCGTCGCGGCCCCAGTCGCGCATGGACTCCAGGGTGAGGTCGAGCAGTCCGTCGCCCTCCGCGTACGTGGCGACCTGGGTGTTGCCGACCTCGATGACGTCGGGGCCGTCCTCCTCGTCCGCCGCCAGTGCCTTCTGCACCTTCTCGCCGATGCCGGTCCACTCCTGGACGCGGATGTCGAGGCCGAGTCCGGGGTGTTCGCGCTCGAACTCCTCGGTGAAGCGGTCCAGGTACTCCTGCGAGGCGCTGTGCCGCATCAACCAGACGGTGACCGTGCTCCGTTCGGTGTCGCCGGGCATCAATCCACAGCCGCTGAGCAGGGAGGCGGAGACACAGACGAGGGCGAGCAGACGGCGTTTCACGGGGGTCCTGTTTCTGTCTGACGGACAGGGCGGGGCCCGGCGTGGGGGGCGAGCGGAGCTCGGGCGGGTGCCCAGCATCTTGGTATGGACCAATGCGTAGGTCAAGGCCGTCCCGCGGACGGGGCCGACGCCTCGCGCTCCGCCGGGGAGTGGGGCACGGTGGAAGGAGGCGAGAGGAGCAGTCGCATGTCGAATCACACCTACCGGGTCACGGAGATCGTCGGCACCTCGCCCGACGGCGTCGACCAGGCCGTACGCAACGGCATCGAACGCGCCTCGCGGACCCTGCGCAAGCTGGACTGGTTCGAGGTGACCCAGGTGCGCGGCCAGATCGAGGACGGGCAGGTCGCGCACTGGCAGGTGGGGCTGAAGGTCGGCTTCCGGCTGGAGGAGGCGGACTGAGCCGGGACGGGGCCGGGCCGCCGCTCAGGTGCGCCCTTCCCGCTCCTGCGCGTCCCTCAGCTCCCCGGAGGGGGCCGTCCAGCGGGCGAGGACGACGGTGAAACCGGCCCGCCGGGCGTCCTGGCAGACCAGCTCGTCGTCGTCCACGAGCACGCGGACGTCCCGGGTGCGGGCGAGGCGGCGCAGGACCGCCAGCTTGGTGTGGCGGGCCGGCCGGCGGTCGGCGTTGCCGCGCATGTGCACGTCCCCCTCGGGCAGCCCCTGGGCGGCGAGCCAGTCCAGCGTGTCGCGCCGGCAGCGCTCGGGGCGTCCGGTGAGGTAGACGATCTCGCACTCCCGCGCGCTCTCGTGGACCAGTGCGACGCCCTCGGCGAGCGGGGGGTCGTGCGGCGCGGCGGCGAAGAAGGCGTCCCAGTCGCGCGGCCCGCGCTCCAGGAAGTGCTGCCGGTGCGCCGTGTCGGCGAGGGTGTTGTCGAGGTCGAACACGGCCAGCGGCCGCTCGTGGCGGTGGGTCACGCCGCCCAGCCTAGGCGCGGGGTGTGCGGAATCCTGAGGGCCCCCGGGTGTTGAACCCGGTATGAGTTCCGTGATCCGCTCGACCCGCTTCTCCGTCCTCGACCGATCCCGCATCCGCGAAGGACACACCGGCCCCGAGGCGCTGCGGGACACCGTCGGCCTGGCGCGGGAGGTGGAGCGGCTCGGCTACCACCGGTTCTGGGTCGCCGAACACCACGGGGTGCCGGGGGTCGCCGGTTCGGCGCCGACCGTGCTGGCCGCCGCCGTCGCCGGGGCGACCCGGACCATCCGCGTCGGCACCGGCGGGGTGATGCTGCCCAACCACCGGCCCCTGGTGGTGGCCGAGCAGTTCGGGGTGCTGGAATCGCTGTTCCCGGGCCGCGTCGACATGGGTCTGGGCCGGTCGGTCGGCTTCACCGACGGGGTGCGCAGGGCGCTGGGGCGCGGCAAGGACGACGCGGAGGACTTCGCGGCCCAGCTCGACGAGCTGCTCGGCTGGTTCCGGGGCACCTCTCCCACCGGGGTGCACGCGCGGCCCGCCGAGGGTCTGACCGTGCCGCCGTTCGTGCTCGCCATGGGCGAGGGCGCCACGATCGCGGCCCGCGCGGGCCTGCCGATGGTCATCGGCGACCTCCGCGACCGGGACAGGATGCGGCGCGGCATCGATCACTACCGCGACCGGTTCCGCCCTTCTCCGTGGGCGAGCGAGCCGTACGTGGTCGTCTCCGGCACGGTCGCGGTGGCCGGTACCCCCGAGGAGGCCCGCCGGCTGCTGGTCCCGGAGGCCTGGTCGATGGCGTACTCCCGGACCCACGGCAGCTTTCCGCCGCTGCCGCCCGCCGAGCGCGTCGAGGCGCTCTCCCTGAGCGCCAAGGAGCGCGGCTTCTACGAGTCGGGGCTCAGCGGCCAGTTGGCCGGCACCGAGGACGAGGTGGCGCACCGGCTGGAGGAGGTCCTGGAGGAGACGGGCGCGCAGGAGGTGCTCGTCACCACCAGCACCCACGACCGGGAGGCGCTGCTGGACTCCTACCGGCGGCTCGCCGCGATCGCCGGGCTGGACGGCGGCACGGCGACGCGCCGGTGAGACGGGACCGGCGCGCCAAGGGGTGTGGACTACTCGCGGCCTCGCTTGGGGACGTCACGGCCACGGCGGCCGGACTCCTCGTCCATCTCCGTCTCGGCCTCGATGCGCTCCTTGCGGACCCGGCCGCGGACGGTCTCGTCAGCGGTCTTCTCCTCCGTGGTCATCCGGACCCGCTCGACCGGCACCGCCTCGGTCTCCACGACCGGGCGCTCCTCGTACAGCGTGACCTCGTGCTCGTCCTCCTTGAAGGCCGGACCCGACATGGCCTCGCCGCGGTTGGCGTCCGTGATCGGCTCGCGCTCCACGCGGACCTCCTCGTGGCGCACCGGCACGGTCTGCTGGACCTCCTCCGTGACCACGTACTTGCGCAGCCTGGCCCGTCCGGCCTCATGCCGCTCGACGCCGACGTGCATCCGCTCCTCGGAACGGGTCATGGCGTCGTCGCCGGGTCCCCGGGTCCGGGCCTCGCTCCGGCGGCCCGTGGTGCCTGCGGTTCCCGCGGCGCCCGCGGTCCCTGCCGCGCCCGCCGCTCCGGCGGCTCCCGCCGCTCCCGCCGTACCGGCCGCTCCCGCCGTACCGGTCGTGCCCATGCCGGGGGACCGGTCGCGTTCGCCGGGATCGGTCAGCACGGAGTCCCAGTCGATGCCGTAGTAGTCGTACAGACGGTGCTCCTCGTCCACCGACAGGTGGCCGCCCGCGTCGATGTCGACGCTGGGCGCGCCCTTGATCTTGTCCTTGCGGTAGGGGACCTCGAGGTGGTCCTTCACCAGGGCGGCGTCACGGATGGGGATGAACGATTCACTGGAGCCGAACATGCCTGTCTTGACGGTCACCCACTCGGGGCGCCCGCTCGCGTCGTCGAGGAAGACGTGCTTCGCGTCGCCGACCTTGTTCCCGTCCCCGTCGTACACCGGATGATCCAGCAGGATCGAGATCTCTTCGCGGGTGATCATCTTCCATCACCCTCCTTTCGAAGGTCGCCCCTCACTGGGTCTCCCGGATTACCCACTAAAAACTGAATAAAAGCGTCAAAGAGTACTTAATTTTCCACAGTGCTCACGCGTGGTGGCCTCCCTGGTGTCCCGCCGCCGCCTCCGGCTGCGCCGCGTGCGCCAGGGCGCGGCGGTCGACGTGACCCCCCGGCCGGATGGGGGCCCGCACCTCGACCTCGGCGACCACGCCGCGGGCCGACGCCACGCGCCACAGCGAGGCGAGGAGCGTGTCGTCACCGACGAAGGCCGGTGCGGTGGCCGGGGTTCCGCACGCGTTCCGGTAGCTGATGCGCACCGGCTGCACCGGGACCCGGGCGTCCAGCGCCGCCTGGAAGACCGCGCGGCGGAAGTGCCCCCGGGCCAGGCCGCACCAGGTGCTGCCCTCCGGGAACGCCGCGACCGCCGCGCCGCCGCGCAGGACCCCGGCGAGCGCGGCGACCGTGTCCGGCAGGGCGCGCAGCCGGTCACGGTCGATGAACAGCACGCCGCCGCGCGCCGCCAGCGCCCCCGCCACGGGCCAGCGCCGCACCTCCGCCTTGGCCAGCATCCTGGCCGGACGGACCGCCGCGAGCAGCGGCACGTCCAGCCAGGAGATGTGGTTGGCGACGAGCAGCAGTCCGCCCGTGGGCACGGTGGCCCCGGCGATACGGACCCGGACCCCGGCGGCCCGTACGATCCACCGGCACCACCGGCGCACCACGCCGTCCGGGATCCACCGCCCGAGCGGGAGCAGCGCGATCCCGGCGAGGACCAGCAGGCCCACCGCCGCCAGCCGCAGCACCGCCGGCGGCACGGCCGCCGCGGACGCCGTCGGCTCCACGCAGCCCCGCGGAGTGCAGGGCGCGCTCGGCAGCCAGACGCTCATCAGGCGGGGACGAGGGAGAGGAAGTGCCGCAGGTAGCGGGGGTTGACCCGGTTCATCGGCAGCAGCACGTAGAGGTCGGCGACACCGAAGTCCACGTCGTGTGCGGGCTCGCCGCAGACCCAGGCGCCGAGCCGGAGGTAGCCGCGCAGCAGGGCCGGCAGCTCGGAGGGCGCGGCGGGTGCCGGGGTGCCCGGCACCCAGGGCAGCAGCGGGCGCACCCGGTACTCCTCGGGTGCGAGGTGCCCCGCCCGCACCCGGTCCCAGGCGGCGGAGGCGAGCGCGCCCCCGTCGGCCAGCGGGACGGAGCAGCAGCCGGCCAGCCAGGCGTGACCGCGGTCGGTCATGTAGCGGGCGATGCCGGCCCAGATGAGTCCGATGACCGCGCCGTCGCGGTGGTCGGGGTGCACGCAGGAGCGGCCGACCTCGACGAGGGACGGCCGTATCGCGTCGAGCCCCGACAGGTCGAACTCGCCCTCCGCGTACAGCCGCCCGGCGATCCCGGCGCGCTCCGGCGGCAGCAGCCGGTAGGTGCCGACGACCTGGCCGCCGGCCTCCTCGCGCACGAGCAGGTGGTCGCAGTAGGCGTCGAAGGGGTCGACGTCCAGTCCCGGCTGCGGAGTGGTCAGCAGGGCGCCCATCTCCCCCGCGAAGACGTCGTACCGCAGCCGCTGGGCGGCGCGCACGTCCTCCTCGTCGCGGGCGAGGGTGACGGTGTAGCGGGTGGGGGCGGTGGGCTTCGGGGGGTGGTCGACGGTCAGCACGCCGGTCATGGCTCTCTCCTGATCACGCGCCGGAGCGGGGCGGGGACACCCCTGTTCTCCCGACCGGGGTTGGCGTGTACGTGTCCGGAGCCGGGAGCGCGGATGTGGAGATGCTGAATGACCGGAGCGGAAAGCGAGACGGGGCCGGGAGGAGCACCTCTCCCGGCCCCGCCCGTCCGCACCTTTCGGCGAACGTTCAGTGCGGCGCCCTAAACGGGCGCGGGGCTGTGTCGATGTGCGGCTCCGCCGCGCGGGCGCGCCCGGCCGCGGACGGCCCGCCGCCGCGCAGCGCTACCGCTTGCCCGCCTTGCGCGTGGCCCGCAGCCATTCCTTGTTCATCCCCGTGATGGAGGTCAGCGGGATCCCCTTCGGGCAGGCGGTCGCGCACTCCCCGGCCAGGGTGCACCCCCCGAACCCCTCCTCGTCCATCTGCGCCACCATGTCCAGCACCCGCGTCTCCCGCTCGGGCGCCCCCTGCGGCAGCACGTTCAGGTGGTTGATCTTCGCGGAGGTGAAGAGCATCGCCGCGCCGTTGGGGCAGGCCGCCACGCACGCCCCGCACCCGATGCACTCCGCGTGCTCGAAGGCGAGGTCCGCGTCCGGCTTCGGCACGGGCGTCGCGTGGGCCTCGGGAGCGGAGCCGGTCGGCGCCGTGATGTAGCCGCCGGCCTGGATGATCCGGTCGAAGGCGGAACGGTCGACCACCAGGTCCTTCACGACCGGGAAGGCGGACGCCCGCCACGGCTCGACGTCGATGGTGTCGCCGTCCTTGAAGGACCGCATGTGCAGCTGGCAGGTGGTGGTGCGCTCGGGACCGTGGGCGTCGCCGTTGATGACGAGCGAGCAGGCCCCGCAGATGCCCTCGCGGCAGTCGTGGTCGAAGGCGACCGGGTCCTCGCCCTTGAGGATGAGCTCCTCGTTGAGGGTGTCGAGCATCTCCAGGAAGGACATGTCGGGTGAGATGCCGTCCACCTCGTACGTGAACATGGCGCCGTCGGCGTCGGCGTTCTTCTGCCGCCAGACGCGCAGGTTGAGCTTCATGCGTAGCTCCGCTGGGTGGGGTGGACGTACTCGAAGACCAGGTCTTCCTTGTGCAGGACGGGAGCCTCGCCGGTGCCGGTGAACTCCCAGGCGGCGGCGTAGGAGAACTCCTCGTCCCGGCGCGCGGCCTCGCCGTCGGGGGTCTGCGACTCCTCGCGGAAGTGGCCGCCGCAGGACTCGGAGCGGTGCAGCGCGTCGAGGCACATCAGCTCGGCGAGCTCCAGGTAGTCGACGATGCGGTTGGCCTTCTCCAGCGACTGGTTGAACTCCTCGCCGGTGCCGGGGACCTTGATGCGCCGCCAGAACTCCTCGCGGATCTGCGGGATGCGTTCGAGGGCCTTGCGCAGTCCGGAGTCGGTGCGGGCCATGCCGCAGAACTCCCACATGAGTTCGCCGACCTCGCGGTGGAAGGAGTCGGGGGTGCGGTCGCCGTCGACGGACAGCAGCAGGTCGATCCGGTCCCGGGTCTCGGCCAGCACCTCCCGTACCGCGGGGTGTTCGTCGGTGACCTCGTCCTGGTGCGGGTTGCGGGCCAGGTAGTCGTTGACGGTGGCCGGGAGGACGAAGTAGCCGTCGGCCAGGCCCTGCATCAGCGCGGAGGCGCCGAGGCGGTTGGCGCCGTGGTCGGAGAAGTTGGCCTCACCGATCGCGAACAGGCCCGGGATCGTGGTCTGGAGGTCGTAGTCGACCCACAGTCCGCCCATCGTGTAGTGCACGGCGGGGTAGATCCGCATGGGCACCTCGTACGGATCCTCGTCGGTGATCCGCTGGTACATGTCGAAGAGGTTGCCGTACTTGGCCTCGACGGCCTTGCGTCCCATCCGCTGGATGGCGTCGGCGAAGTCGAGGTAGACGCCCTGGCCGCCGGGGCCCACTCCCCTGCCCTCGTCGCAGACGTTCTTCGCGGCGCGGGAGGCGATGTCACGGGGGACGAGGTTGCCGAAGGAGGGGTAGATGCGCTCCAGGTAGTAGTCGCGCTCGTCCTCGGGGATCCGCGCGGGCGGGCGGGTGTCGCCCTTGGCCTTGGGCACCCAGATGCGGCCGTCGTTGCGCAGCGACTCGCTCATCAGCGTCAGCTTGGACTGATGGTCGCCGGTGCGCGGGATGCAGGTGGGGTGGATCTGCGTGAAGCAGGGGTTGGCGAAGTACGCGCCGCGCCGGTGCGCCCGCCAGATGGCGGTGGCGTTGGAGTTCATGGCGTTCGTCGACAGGTAGAAGACGTTGCCGTAGCCGCCGCTGGCGAGGACGACGGCGTCCGCGAAGTACGTGTCGATCTTCCCGGTGATCAGGTCCCGGGCGACGATGCCGCGGGCCCGGCCGTCGACGACGATCAGGTCGAGCATCTCGGTGCGCGGGTGCATCTCGACGTTCCCGGCGGCGATCTGCCGGCTGAGCGCCTGGTAGGCGCCGAGGAGGAGCTGCTGGCCCGTCTGGCCGCGGGCGTAGAAGGTGCGGGAGACCTGGACGCCGCCGAAGGAGCGGGTGTCGAGCAGTCCGCCGTACTCGCGGGCGAAGGGCACGCCCTGGGCGACACACTGGTCGATGATCTCGACGGAGATCTGTGCGAGGCGGTGGACGTTGGACTCGCGGGAGCGGAAGTCGCCGCCCTTGACGGTGTCGTAGAACAGGCGGTGGACGGAGTCGCCGTCGTTGCGGTAGTTCTTCGCCGCGTTGATGCCTCCCTGCGCGGCGATGGAGTGGGCGCGGCGCGGGGAGTCCTGGTAGCAGAACTGGACGACGTGGTAGCCCTGTTCGGCCAGGGTGGCGCCGGCGGAGCCGCCGGCGAGGCCGGTGCCGACGACGATGACGGTCTTGCCGCGCCGGTTGGCGGGGTTGACCAGCTTGGCCTCGAAGCGGCGCTTGTCCCAGCGCTCGTGGACCGGGCCGGCGGGGGCCTTGGTGTCGGCGACCGGTTCGCCGGTCGTGTACGCGGTGTAGGAGGTCATGGTCAGCTCACCACTCCGGTCATGACGCCCACGGGTACGGCGATGAAGCCGGCCGTGAGCAGCAGTGCGAGGGCATTGGCGGTGGTCTTGAGGGCGCGGTCGCGGGTGCGGCTGCCGACGCCGAGGGTCTGGGCGGCGCTCCAGAAGCCGTGCCGGACGTGCAGTCCGACGGCGAGCATCGCGACGATGTAGATGACGTTGCCGTACCAGGTGGAGAAGGTGTCCACGATGTTCTGGTAGGGCTTGCCGGTCTCGAAGCCGCCGGAGTGCACGGTGCCGGTGGTCAGGTCGAGGAGGTGCCAGACGATGAACAGGGCGAGGATGACGCCGCCCCAGCGCATGGTGCGCGTGGCGTAGCTCGCCCGCGGCTTCTTGTGCACGTACTTGCTGGGGCGTGCCTTGATGTCGCGGCGGCTGAGCTGGTAGGCGGAGACGGCGTGGGCGATCACGGCGACGACGAGGACGACGCGGATCAGCCACAGCGTCCACTCGTAGTGCATGAACGGTTCGCCGACGGTGCGCAGCCAGTGGGCGTAGTGGTTGAACTCGCCGGCCCCGAAGAAGATCTTCAGGTTCCCGATCATGTGGGCGACCAGGTACAGCAGCATGATCAGGCCGCTGACCGCCATCACTGTCTTCTTGCCGACGGTCGAGTCCCACACGGTGCGTGCCATGGACGGCCGTCGGTCCGTCCGCGTTGCCAGAGCCATGTCACCAGACGCTAGGGCCGGAGGGCCTCATCGGTCCAAGACATGGTCCGGCTCGTTTCGATAGGGAGAGCCTATGCTGGGTGCGTGCAGTTCCAGCAGCTCCAGTACTTCGTGGCCGTCGCCGAGACCCGGCACTTCACCCGGGCCGCGGAGCTGGTCCACGTCGCGCAGCCGTCGCTGTCGCAGCAGATCAAGGCGCTGGAGCGGGAGCTGGGTGCGGACCTGTTCCGGCGGGCGCGCGGGAACATCACGCTGACCGACGCGGGCGAGGCGCTGCTGCCGCTGGCCCGGCGGATCCTCGCCGACGCGGACACCGCCCGGCACGAGGTACAGGAGGTGGCGCAGCTGCGCAGCGGGCGGGTGCGGCTGGGGGCGACGCCGAGCCTGTGCACCGGACTGCTGCCGGACGTGCTGCGCGCCTTCCACGACCGCTACCCGGGCGTCCGGCTGCTGGTCGAGGAGGGCGGCTCGCACGACCTGGTGCGGGAGCTGGCCCGCGGGGCCCTCGACCTCGCCCTGGTGGTCCTGCCGCTGCCGACCCCCTCCCCCGCGCTGACCACGGTGGAGCTGCTGCGCGAGGACCTGGTGGTCGTCTCCTCCCCGGACGCCCCGCGTCCGGGACGGGGCCGGCGCACCGTGCGCATCGCCGACCTGGAGGGCGAACGGCTGGTGATGTTCCGGCACGGGTACGACCTGCGGGAGCTGACGGTGGCGGCGTGCCGGGCGGAGGGGTTCGAGCCGGAGTTCGCGGTGGAGGGCGGGGAGATGGACGCGGTACTGGGCTTCGTACGGGCGGGGCTCGGGGTGGCGGTGGTGCCGCGGATGGTGGCGGCCCGCTCCGGCCACGGACTGCGCGTCACCCCGCTGGCCCGCCCGGGCCTGCACCGGGCCATCGCCCTGGCCCACCGCAGCGACGTGGCCCCGCCCCGGGCCGCGCGGGAGCTGCAGCGGATGCTGCTGGAACGCTGACGCGGGCGGGAGCCTCGCCCCGCCGCCCCTTCCCGCCCCCGGCCCCCGTTGCGCGGTTCCCCGCGCCCCTATGGCCCTACCCCCTTCGGGCCCACGCTGCGGAGCCGCATGTCGACACAGTCCCGCGCCCCCCTCAGGGGACCGGGGTGCCCTGGTGGTAGTACATGCGCCGACCCGTCCGGTCGTCGTGCTTGCGCCAGAGGGAGCTGCGGCGGGCCCGGTGTCCGTCGAAGCGGGTCTCGTACGTGAGGTGGACCAGGCCGGGTGCGAGGAGGACGCCGGTGATCTCCGACGGTTCGTGCACCGGGCCGCCCGCCGAGCCGCCCGGGTGGTCGCGCGGCTCGGCGAGCATCTCCTCGTACGTGTGGCGTCGGCCCGAGGCACCCGCCTCGGTGAACTCCGGGTCCGGCAGACGCGCCACCTCGGCACGCGAGGAGCGCACGGCCGGATCCATGAGCCGCAGCTCCCCCTCGGTCGCCGCCCTCACCGGATCCCTCTCCCGGTCCGTCCCCGCCCGGTCCTCCCCCGTCCGTGAGAGCTTCCCCCCGGGCGCGGGGAACTGCGCGACAAGCCGCGGCCGGTCCACAGCCACCGTACGACCCGCACCCCCGAGCCACTGGGCGGCTAGCCCGTGGCATCCGCCAGGGCCAGCTCGTGGAGCCGTTCCGGCGGGCCCGGGCGGGCGTAGTACCAGCCCTGGGCCGTGTCGCAGCCGAGGACGCGGAGCTGTTCGGCCTGCGCCCCCGTCTCCACGCCCTCCACCGTGACCGCGAGGTCGAGGCTGTGGGCCAGGGAGACGATCCCCTCGACGATCTTCAGGTCGACGGGGTCGGCCGGGAACCGCTGCATGCTCTGGGTGAAGGAACGGTCCAGCTTCAGGACGCTCACCGGGAGCCGGCGCAGGTTGGCCAGGTTGGAGTAGCCGGTGCCGAAGTCGTCCAGGGCGATGTCGACGCCCATCTCCGCCAGCCGGCGCAGCGGCTTCAGCAGGTCGTCGTCCGCGCCGATCAGCGCCGACTCGGTCACCTCCAGGCACAGCGCGTCCGGCGTCATCCCCGCGCGCTCCAGGATCTCCACCGTGTCCTGGACCAGCCCGGGATGCGTGAGCTGGCAGGGCGACAGGTTCACGTTGATGCGCAGCGGGCCGAGCGCCTCGCCCCCGTGCCGGTCCCGCCACTCGCGGGCCTGGCGCACCGACTGCTCCAGCACCCAGCGGCCCAGCGGAACGATCAGCCCGGTGTGCTCGGCGAGCGGGATGAACCGGTCCGGGGACAGCACCCCGTGCTGCGGGTGCAGCCAGCGCACCAGTGCCTCCGCGCCCCGCACACTGCCGTCGCCGAGGTGCACCAGCGGCTGGTACTCGATGAAGAACTCGCCCCGGTCCAGGGCCGTCGGCAGCGCCGTGGTGAGCCCGTGCCGGGTGATGGCGCGGGCGTCGGCCTCCGGGTCGGCGAGCTCGAACCGGTTGCCGCCCGCCGACTTGGCCCGGTACATGGTGATGTCGGCGCTGCGCAGCACCTCCGCCGCGCTGCGTTCCCCGGCCGGTCCCTCGACGACGCCGATGCTGCCGCGCACGGTCAGCTCCCGGCCGTCCACGCTGATCGGGGCGAGCAGCGCGTTCATGATGCGGGCGGCGAGCTCGTCGACGGTCCGCTCGGTGTCGGGGCCGGTGGTCAGTGCCACGAACTCGTCGCCGCCGAGCCGGGCCACCATCTCGCCGGACGCGGTGGCGCAGGCCTGCAGCCGGTCGGCGACCTCGACGAGCAGCCGGTCGCCGGCCGCGTGCCCGAGGCTGTCGTTGACGGTCTTGAAGCCGTCCAGGTCGAGGTAGCACAGCCCGAACCGCTGGCCCTCGCCGGCGCCGAGCGCCTTCTCCAGCCGCTCGAAGAAGAACGCCCGGTTGGGCAGCCCGGTGAGCGCGTCGTGGGTGGCCTCGTACCGCAGCCGGAGGTTGAGCAGCCGCCGCTCGGTGGTGTCCTCCATGAGGGCGAGCTGGTACTGCGGGTCGCCGTCGGCGTCACGCAGCAGGGACACCGTCAGATTGGTCCACAGGACCGTTCCGTCCGGGCGGTAGAACGCCTTTTCGAGGTGGTAGTGCTCGCGCTCGCCGCTCACCAGCTCGTCGTAGAGCCGCCAGGTCTGCGGGGCGTCGTCGGGGTGGACCCACTCCTGGACCTTGCGGCTGCGCAGCGCCTGCTCGGACAGGCCGAACATGCGCCGCAGCGCGCCGTTGACCTGGAGGATGTTGCCCTCCAGGTCGGCGATGCCGATCCCTATGGCCGCGCCCTCGAACACCGCGCGGAACCGGGCCTCGGTGGCGTGCAGCGCCTGCGCCACCACGCCCTGGGCCTCCAGCGCGGCCCGCGCGACGGCCTCCTGCTCGGCCAGCGTCCGCTCCCGCAGTGCCTGCGCGAACCCGGCGGCCATGGCGTGCTGGAGCCTCGCGGAGCGCGCCCGCAGGTCCTCCCGGTCGCCGCCCTCGCCGCAGTACAGGACCAGATAGGCGTCCACGCAGTCCAGGGTCCGGCTGAGCGCCTCCGGGTCGGTGCAGTGCGCCTCCACCAGCGCGGCCCCGGCCGTCCGGCCCGCGTCCGCGTCGAACGACCGGGCCCGCAGCGCCTCGCTCAGCAGCCGGGCCACCGGCAGCAGGCGCTCCTCGAACTCCGGGCGGGTCGACGACGTCGAGGTCACCGGGAAGACCGCCCGGCTCCAGATCGTCGCGAACCGGCGCAGTCTGTCCTCCGGCCCGTCCGGCTCCGCGCTCACGCCGTACGCCCCACGCCCGCGAAACCGGAGAACGCGTAGGGATCCTCGTCCTCCGGTGCGGTGTCCGGTCGCCACCGCGGCATCGGCACCAGTCCGGGTTCCACCATGTCGTACCCCTCGAAGAACCGCGCGATCTCGTCGCGCGTGCGCATGATCAGCGGATTGCGAATGTCCTGGTACACGTCCACCGCCCCCTCGGCCCGCTCCGCCGGCAGCGGGATTCCCTCGTACGAGGCGTGGGTGAGCACGAGCATGCTGCCGGGCGCGAGGGCCTGGCTCAGTTCGGCCACCGCCGCGTACGGGTCGTCCGCGTCTTCCACGAAGTGCAGTATGGCAACGAGGAGGAGCGCCACTGGCCGATTCAGGTCGATCAACCGCAGCACTTCGGGGCTGTCGATGATCTCCCGCGGCTTGCGGAGGTCCGCGGCGACGACGCCCGCGCCCTCGTTGCCCTCCAGAACGGCCTGGCTGTGTGCCACGGCCACCGGGTCGTGGTCGACGTACATCACGCGGGCGTCCGGCACGGCCGCCTGCGCCACCTCGTGGACGTTGCCGAACGTCGGGATGCCGGAACCGATGTCCAGGAACTGGGTGATGCCCTCACCGGCCGCGAAACGCACCGCCCGCCGCATGAAGGCACGATTCGCCTGCATGATCTTGGGCAGGCCCGGCATGAACTCCATGGCCCTGCGGGCCGCTTCCCGGTCGACCTCGAAGTTGTGCGAGCCGCCCAGGTAGTAGTCGTACATCCGGGAGACGCTGGGCACCGATATGTCGATGCTCCGAGGGGCCCAGGCGGGACGCTCCATGCGGCTCTCCAAGACGTAGACGATCCGGTGTTCGAGCAGAGGCTACTGATCGTCCGCCAAAGGAGCGACCCCAAACGGAAATTGACCGTCCGTTCCCGGTCACTGCCAGTGGCACGTGCCTGTTCGGCCACCGCGAAAGCGTGACGACACGCGTCCATGACGTTCCGGAGAGTTCCGGCACGCCGGGAGGTACGCGGAAAGGTACGCGGAAAGGTACGCGGAGAGAAGCTCCGATGATTCCATGCGTACCGGTGCATCACGGCAAAACGGTCCGCCCCTCCGCGAGCGGCGGAGGGGCGGACACGCGGCCGGCGGCGTCCGGAGCGGACGACACCCTGGGAGGTTGTTATTTCTCCGGCGCGCCGACCGGCTTTCCGTCGGGCCGTACGGCGTACCAGGTGCCGCCGACGCCCTGACCGTTGGTGTCGCCGGGAGCCTTGTCACCGGCGAAGGTGTAGATGGGCCAGCAGTTGATCGTCTGCTGGTCGGCGCCGTCCGGGCGGGTGAAGGTCATGTAGCCCTTCTTCTGGATGCCCTCGGTGTCCTCGAAGTCGACCGGCGGGACCACCGGCCACTTCTCCAGGCAGGCGCCGGTGCAGGCGGACACGGGTTTCGGCCAGGCCTCGTCCTTCATGAAGCGGTAGACGGTCATGCCGTTCCCGTCGACGACGATCTCGCCCAGCTTCGGGTCCTCGCGGGTGGAGAGCCCCGGCTGGTCGGCGGCCTGCGCCTTCTTGCCCTCGGGGTTCAGCGCGAACCACTTGCCGCCCACGCCCTGGCCCTTGACGTCACCGGCGTTGACGTCCTTGACGTAGCGGTAGACCGGCCAGCCGGCGACGGTGAGCTGTTTGGTGCCGTCGGCCCGGTCGACCGATCCGAGCAGCGCCTTGTCGATGCCCTCGCCCGCCGAGGCGTCGTCGGCGGGCACCGGCGGCCAGGTCTTGGCGCAGTCGTCCTCGCAGTTGGACGCGGGCGGCTCGGCGGTGTCCTGGTCGAAGCGGTACAGGGTCAGACCGAGGTTGTCGGTCACCACCTTGCCCAGTTCGGCGTTGGTGGAGACGTTCAGCTCGCCCGCCGTGTCGGAGGGTGCCGCCGATGCCTGTGTACCGCCGCCTCCCGCCTGGCCCGCGCCGGTGCCGATGCTGCCGAGGTCCCCGGCCCCGGCCGTGGCACCGACGTTCTGGCTGGAGGGGGACTGCGGGCTCTCCTGCCCGCACGCCGTGGTCAGGGCCAGCACCGCCGCGGCGCTCGCCACCAGCGAGGCGGTCCGCCAGGAGGTCTTCATCGTCAACTCCACATCATCGCAAGGGTGTTGCAGCGCCCTGCTGTGCCGCCGCTCGACGATGGGTACGCACGGGAGCACAGGTCGTGTTCAACGGTGGCCCGGATTTCTTTTGTTAACTCCTTCGGGGCAATCACCGGGCTCCCGGGCGTGGCCCGGCGGCGCACGCCTCATGATCCTCCACGTGCAAGCACTCGTACCGACCCAATCCCGCGCCACCGCACGCGCGTTGGCCGTGACGACGCTGGTCTGGGCGCTCGTCGGCGCACCCGGCACGGCCGTGGCCGACTCCTGCGCGTACGCCTCGACGGGGCCGGGCGGCACGGAGGCGGTGGCGGTCGCGGGGCACGTCACCTGGACCGACCCCCCGGTCTGCTCACCGCCGCCACCGTCCCCCACGCCCACACCCACGCCCACGCCCACGCCCTCTCCGAAGCCTCCGCCCCCGCCCGAGCCCACACCGCCACCACCGCCACCGAAGCCGCGCCCGACCCCGCCCCCCGAGCCACCGCCCCCGCCGGCCCCCCGCCCGGCACCACCGGCCCCCCGCCCGACACCACCGGCCGCCCGTCCGGCGCCGGTTCCCACCCCGCCGCCGCGCCCGCGCCCCTCGCCGCCGCCGTCACCGGCTCCGGAACCGTCGGCCGCACCGGAGCCGCGTCCGTCCGTGACACCCGTGCACTACCCGCGGTACCGAGCGGCCCCGGCCCGGCGGCCCTCCGGCGGCGCCACGTCTCCGCTCACCTTCGTCCTGCTCATCACGACACCCGCCGTGGTCGCCGTCGCCGCGCTGCGTCCGCGCTGAGGCGCGGACCGATCCGACCCCTTCTGGAGGCACCTCTTGTCGGAATGGCTTGTTCTCACCCTCGCGATGCTCGCCGCCTGTGTCGTCGTGGTGGTCATCACCCTGGTACGGCACCGCAGGGCGGCCGACGACGAGGATCCCAGCGAGACCCCGGACGTCATCGAGTACATGACGATGTGGATCGGCGTGGTGTACGCCATCGTCCTGGGTCTCGCCATCGCCGGCGTCTGGGAGGGACGCAGCGCCGCCCAGGAGCACGTACGGACGGAGGCGGTGGCCCTGCACGAGATCACCGAGCGGGTACGGGTCTACCCCGCGGAGGTGCGTGACCGCATCCGGGACGATGTCAACGCCTATGTCGGACACGTCGTCACCACCGAGTGGCGGACCATGACCGACGAGGGCCGGGTCACCGAGCGCGGCACCGACCTGCTCGACCGGGTCCGCCGGGACGTCACCGACTACGAGCCGCGGACGGACTTCGAGGCGCAGGCCTACCAGCCGCTCGTGGACCAGGTGGCCGCCGCCGACGAGGCGCGCAGCGCGCGGGCCGAGTCGACCGGGGAGACCATGCCGGGCGTGGTGTGGTTCGGGCTGATCTCCGGGGCCGTCATCACCATCGGGATGATCTTCGCGCTGCAGATCCGGCGCACCACCCGGGAAATGGTCCTCGCCGGGCTGTTCTCCGCGCTGATCGCCTTCCTGCTCTTCCTCATCTGGGACTTCGACGCCCCCTACGGCCGGGGCCTCGCCGCGTCGACGGACCCGTTCCTGCGGCTCTTCCCGCACATCGAGGGCTGACGGCAGCCGTGGGGGAACAGAGCGCCGCCCCGGATCCCGCGGGATCCGGGGCGAGCGGCGTGCGAACCCGTGCGAAACGGCGGCCCGGAGGGGACAGCGGTTCAGATCCGCTTCTCGGCGCGGCGGCGCATCCAGAAGACACCGCTACCGACGACCGCGGCGGTCACCAGGGCCCCGCCGATGGCCATGTCGGTCGGGGTCGCCCCGATGGTGCTGCTGCCGCCGATGCCGCCGCGGACCCCGCCGATGACGGTGAAGGCGGCCGGCCGGGTCAGGCTCCGGCCGGAGCAGTGGACCGTGATGTCGTAGGGGCCGGGGCGGGCGTCGGCGTCGATGGTGGCGACGCCCTTGGAGGTGTCGTTGGCACCGCTGATGGGCGTCAGTTCCGTCCGGGGGAAGGCGTTGGAGGTCGCCGTGCCGCCGTTGGGGCAGCCGTCGACCGTGATGGTCAGCTGGCCGCCGCGGGCGATGACGCTGGGCAGGGCGACGATGTTGGACGGGCTGGGAACCCGGCCGGCGTCGGCGACCGCCGCCGGGGCGGCGACCCCGAGGACGGCGACCGCGGCACCGGCGGCCGCCAGGGCACGTGGATTGCGCATGTGATCCTCCGCGGAAGACGCCCCGGGTCCCGTTCCCGGTCGATCGGCGAGAAAGCGTCTCCCGGAAAGACCCTCAGTTGTCCTGCGCACGACCGCATTTCGGGAATGGTCCGTACCGGTGAGGCGAACCCCGCGCGGAAAACCGCGAGAGGGGATATCGCCGCAGGTCACGGACCGTCAGAAAATCTTCGTCCGGTACCTCCTCGGATGGCGCACCCGGCCGTGTCCGGGCCACCCGTTCGCCGCCGCCCCGTCGCCGGTCGCGCACGCGGCACTTAGCGTTTTCCTCATGCGCGAGTGGTACGGCGACGGCCGTGTCGAGAGGGGAAGGCGAATGTCTGCTTTCGAGCCGGCCGAAGCCGAATGGGAGGCACGGCGGAAGAAGCGCGCTCCCTGGGGGGTGATAGCACTGGTTCTACTCACCGGCCTCGCGCTCATCCGGAACGGTTCGGGGGAATTCGACGAGGGCCCGCCGCAGCCGGCCGCCGCGGCCGCCGCCGACAGCCGGATGCCCGCTCCCGCCACGGCCGCGGCGGTGGGACCGCTGCCGTACGCGGTCCCGGACCGGGTCCTGATCCCGGGGATCCAGGTGGACGCGCCCGTCATCCCGGTGGGCCTGGACGCGCAGGGCTGGGTGGACGCGCCGCCGCCCCAGGACCCCAATCTGGCGGGCTGGTTCACCGGCGCCGTCTCACCGGGCGAGAAGGGCACGGCGGTCGTCGTCGGCCACGTCGACAACGCGCAGGGACCTGCCGTGTTCTACGGGCTCGGGGCGCTGAAGAAGGGAAACCGCGTCGAGATCGTCCGCAAGGACGGGAAGACCGCCGTGTTCGAGATCTACGGCATCGAGGTCTTCGCGAAGAACAACTTCCCCGGCGACCGGGTCTACGCCTCCAAGGGGGCCGCGGAACTGCGGGTCATCACCTGCGGCGGCGGTTTCTCCCAGCAGACCGGCTACGACGGGAACGTGGTCGCCTTCGCCCGGCTGGCCGAGGTCCGCTGAGCGGGTCCCGCGTCCGGACGGGCCCCGCTCAGACGTACTGCCGGCGGGGCACGGTGACGTGGTACCCGGAGTCCAGCAGCCGGGGCAGATAGGCGCGCAGGGCCCGCACGCTCTGCGAGCGGTCGCCCCCGGCGTCGTGCGAGAGCACCACGACGCCGGGGGCGGCGCCGTCCTCCACCCGCTCGACGATGGTGCGGGTGCCGGGCTCGGTCCAGTCGAGGGTGTCCACCGTCCAGGCCAGCGATTCCATGCCCAGTTCGGCGCCGAGCTGGAAGGCGGCGCGGTTCCAGGCGCCGTAGGGCGCGCGGAACCACTCGGGGCGCTCGCCGCAGGCCTTCTCGACGACGTCGCTGGTGCGTTCCATCTCGGAGCGGATCCGGGCGCGCCGCAGCCGGGTGAGCAGGGGGTGGGTCCAGGTGTGGTTGCCGACCACGTGCCCTTCGTCGGCCATCCGGGCCAGCAGGTCCTGGTTGCCGACCGCCATCTCCCCGCACACGAAGAACATCGCCCGCACTCCGTACCGGGCCAGGGTGTCGAGGACGTGCGGGGTGTAGCGGGGGTCGGGTCCGTCGTCGAAGCTCAACACCATGGTGCGGCCGTCTCCGGGCACGCGCAGCAGCGGCGCGCGCCGTACCGGCGTCCTGCCGTGCGGGGCGCGCGGCGGGCCGTAGCCGGTCAGGGGCCTCAGCCGGTACTCGGAGGGCCTGAGCGGGCGGGCCGCCCGGGCGCCGGCGGCCGGCGGCGGCGTGGACGCGGCACGCTTCCCGACGCCCGGCGCGAACACCGCGGCCGCACCGGCGGCGCCCAGGGAGACGGCACCGGCGAGCAGGACCCGGCGCCGGATCGGCAACTGATCATTCCGCATGACTCATCAGTCGCCCCGCCGAGGACCGGCGCACCCCGGTGACACCGGTGTGGCGGCATGACTTCACCCGATCGGCGCGGTGCGGGACGACGGGCGCCGAGGGACGCGTAGAGGCCGGAACACCGGACTCCGATAGCCTCACTGCCGTGACGGAACAACAGTCCCATCGGTTCGAACGGGGCACGGACGGCCCGAAGGTGATCGTGGCCGGCGTGGACGGCTCCGACCCCTCGCTGCGCGCGGCGGCGTACGCCTCCGGTCTGGCCCGGCGCCAGGGCGCGCTGCTCGCCCTCGTGTACGTGCAGCCGGTGCTGGCCGCGGGAGCGGCGCTCGGCGCGCCGGTGGCGGACACGACCGAGGAGATAGCCGAGGACCTGGTGGCGCAGGTCAGGGACGCGATGGAGCGGGTCAAGGGCGTCTTCGACCTCCGCTGGGAGTTCCACACCTTCCGCGGCGACCCCTACAACGGACTGGTGAAGGCGGCCGACGACCTCAAGGCGGACGCCGTGGTGGTGGGCGCCTCGGAGCAGGCGGGACACCGGATCATCGGCTCGGTCGCGGTGCGGCTGGTGAAGGCCGGGCGGTGGCCGGTGACAGTGGTGCCGTAGTCCCGTACGGGTGTGCGCGCGGTGTCTTCCTCCGGGGGCGCTCCGGGGGCGTCGCGATCCCCCGTCGGTGTCGTCGGCGGCGCCGCCGCGCTGTCGTACGCGGAGTTCGCGGGCCTGGTCCCGCAGGCGGGTCGACGTCCGCGGCGGTGCGGTGCCTCCGCCGTCCTGGAGCGCGAGCACCCGCTCCCGCGGGAGGTCGGCGGCCTCACGGACGCCGAGGTGACGGCCCGTCCGCGGGTGCCGGGCGAGCCGCCGGCGGCGCTCGACCACGTCGGCCTCGGCTGACGGGCCTCACTCCCCCATCGCCAGCCCGTCCCGCGCCGCGCCCCGGCTCAGCACCACGTTCCGGATCCGGTCGCGCACGGACCGCACCTCGGCGCCCCGGGCGAGCGCCTGGTTGAGGTTGACGACCCGGCCCGCGTCCACGTCGAAGAACTGCGGGACGAACTCGGCCCGGATCACCTCCCAGCGCCCGCCGGGGCGCTTCGGCGGGGCGAAGGTGAAGCGGCCCAGGGTGGACTGGTTGCCGCGCGGGTCCTGGACACCCTCGTGGTCGGTCATCTCGCCGGCGATCTGGTCACCCGTGCCGTAGATCACCCAGGTGCCGTTGACCTTCTCGTAGGCCTGCGGGACATGGGCGTGGGTGCCGAGGATCAGGTCGATGTCGGGGCGGCCCCCGGTGGCCGAGGCGGTGAGCGAACGGGCGAGGGCGGTCTGCCGCTCGTCGGGGGCCTCCTGCCATTCGGTGCCCCAGTGCAGCGAGACCACGACGACGTCGGCTCCGGCCCGGCGGGCGGCCCGCGCGTCGTCGACGATCCGCGCCTCGTCGACGAGGTTGACGGCCCAGGGCTGGTCCGGCGGCAGCGGGAGGCCGTTGGTGTCGTGGGTGTAGGCGAGGTGGGCGACCCGCGCCGAGCCCGCGCGCAGCACGGTCGCCGTACGGGCCTCCTGTTCGGTGCGCGCCGAGCCGACGTGGCGCACACCGGCCCGGTCGAGGGCGTCCAGGGTGCGGCGGATGCCGTCCACGCCGTCGTCCAGGGAGTGGTCGGAGGCGGTGGAGCAGCCGTCGTAGCCGGTGGCGGCGAGGCCGCGGGCCACCTCGGGCGGGGACTTGAAGAAGGGGTGGCCGGTGTAGTCGCCGCCCACGCCGTACACGGTCTCCATGTGGCAGAGCGCCACATCGGCGGAGTCGACGACGGAGCGGACGCCGGAGAGCATCGGCCGGAAGTCGTACCCGGCGCCGCCCGCGTCGTAGCGGGCCCGTTCGATGATCGAGTCGTGGGGCAGCACGTCCCCCGAGGCGACCAGGGTGAAACCGCGGGGCCCCGCGACGGATGGGGCCGGAGGCCCCGGTCGCGGCGGCCGGTGGTCGCGGGCCTGGCAGGCGGCGCCCGCGGCGAGGACGACGGTCAGGACCAGGGCCACCCGCCGACTGCGTGTGATCATCACTCCACCCCGCTGTAGTCGTATTTATGGATGAACAGGTAAAAAGCCTCCTTGCGTCCGTCGTCGTTCCGACACGCCCTTTAGGCCGTCCGGCGTGCGCGAACACCCGCCCCGACCGTTCGTCGAACCGTTCGTCGACGCGATCGACCGTCCGCCGCACGCTCCTGTGCGCGCCCTGTCCCCGCGTCGCGCCGTGCGCTGGCATACGGCCATGACGGCCGGAATCACACTCATGAACGGGACGACCGCCGAGCACGAGCTCGCCGCACTGCAGCGCGAGCACGGCCGGCCCCTCTTCGCGCTGCTGCTCCGGCTCTGCGACGGGGACCGGCAGCGCGCGGAGGACCTGGTCCAGGAGACCCTGGTACGCGCGTGGCAGCACCCCGAGGCCCTGCGCGCCGAGAACTTCGACTCCGTACGGCCCTGGCTGCTCACCGTGGGACGGCGGCTCGCCATCGACGCGCGCCGGGCCCGGCAGGCCCGGCCGGCCGAGGTCGGGGACACCGTGCTGGAGAACGCCCGGGTGATCTCCGACCACGCCGAGCGGGCCGCGGCCGCGCTCGACGTCCGCGAGGCTGTGAAGACTCTCACTCCCGAGCACCGTGACGTCCTGGTGCTCGTGTACTTCCAGGGGGCGAGCGTGGCGGAAGCGGCGACGGCCCTCGGGATTCCGCCCGGTACCGTGAAGTCCCGCGCGTACTACGCCCTGCGTGCCCTGCGCCGGGTGCTCCCCGGATACGCCTCCGACATGCGGTGAAACCGAAGGCCGAGTCAAACCTTCGCAAAGCGCCTTGCCGGCCACCCCGGTTGAGTAATCGGCTGTCCTCATCCGTGTTCCGGACCGGGGGCCCGGGTTCGGGCGACGCGCACGCACCGGAGGAAGGCAGGAAGGGATGCTGCACAGAGGTCGAGAGAGCACGGACGGCACCGGCGACGGTGAACTGACCGTCCCCATGGCCTGGTTGTACGCCGAGTACATCGCCGACGAACTGCTGCGCAGCGGCGATCTGATGCCACCGACGTCCTTCGAGTTCCGCGCGGGGCGGGAGGCGCTGGCGCTGACCGTGTTCCTGTCCGACACCGACGGCGAGCTGTCCGGCATCCGGGTGGTCACCCAGCTGGAGACCTGGCTGTCGCTGACCGCGTACGACCAGCCGTGGCAGGAGTGGGTGCAGGAGCGCCTGCGGGAGCTGACCGCAAAGGCCGCCGCGGCCGGCCGGAACGCGCCGGACCCGGACCTGGAGCTGGCCCGGGAGGCCTGGCGCTGGCTGCGGGAGACGGAGCTGCTCGCGCCCGACCTGAACGCGGTGCCGGGCGGTGGCGCGGTGACCGGCGAGGACGAGGGACCCAAGGTGTGGACACCGGCGTGGCAGCTCGGGCTGCCGCTCGGTCACCTCGCCATCCATCTTTTCTAGGTTCTTCGCCGATCCGACCAATCCACGGACCGGTCGGCTCCGAATCCCTTGGTTACGATTCGGTACGCGGCTTGAGTGATTCGACCGCCTGGTGCGTACCGATGGGAGCAAGGAGTAACCCCACCCGCACCCAACGGCACGAGGATTCGGCATGAGGTCCCTGGAGAGGCATCGCGACGTCGGCGCCTATGCGCTCGGCGTGCTGGACGAGGCGGATGCGTTCCGCTTCGAGGACCACCTCATGGAGTGCCCTCAGTGCGCCGTCCAGGTCACCGAATTCGGCCCCGCGGCGCGCCAGTTGATGCTGTACCGGAGTTCCACCCCGCGGCTGGTGCACCCGCTGGCCGCGCCCGGCCCGAGGATGCTGGACCGGCTGCTGTCCCAGGTGGCGGCCCGCAGCCGCGCGGGGCGTCGCCGGCTGCTGCTGGCGCTGGCCGCCTCGGTGGTGGCCGCGGTGTCCGCGCCGGTCGTCGCGGTGACGGCGCGGGACGACGGCGGGAGCGCCGTGAGCGTCGCGGCGACCGACGAACGGTCCGGGGTGTGGGCGCAGGTGACCACCCAGGACGAGGCCTGGGGCAGCGTCGTGGAGATCGAGGTCAAGGACGGTGCCGGTCCTCGCACCTGCCGTCTGGTGGTGGTCGGCCGGGACGGCTCCGAGGAGACGGCGACCAGCTGGAGCGTGCCCCGTCACGACGCCCGCCCCCACACCGTGCTCGGCGGCTCCGCCCTGCATCCCGAGGACATCGCCCGCTACGAGGTGCGTACGGCGGAGGATGAGAACCTGGTGACGCTGAAGCTCCGGTGAGGCCCCACGGGCAGCACGGTGCGCGGCGCCCGCGCGGGCTCAGGCCGGGGTGGAGACCTTCGCCGGCACGAACTCGCCCCATACGCACTTGCCGCTGCCGCGCGCCTCCACGCCCCATGCGTCCGTGAGCGTCTCGATCAGGAACAGGCCCCGTCCGGAGACGCCCGACTCGCCCGCCTCCCGGCGGCGCGGCAGGGCGCTGGAGGAGTCCTCGACCTCCACCCGCACGCGCCGCTCACCGCCGTCGAGGACCCGCAGGGTGACGGTCGCGGAGCCCTCGGTGTGCATCAGCACGTTGGTGATCATCTCGTCGGCGACCAGCTCGATCTCGTCGGCCCGGTCCTCCGCGCCCCAGGAGCCCACCGCCGTGCGGATCATGCGCCGGGCCCCGGCGAGCGCCTCCGGGTCGCCGGGCGTCACCCGCTGCCTGAGCCGCCCGCCGGGCCGCGCGCCGTCCAGGGCACGGCGGCGCAGCAGGAGCAGCGCCACGTCGTCGCCGCCGCCGCGCTCCCCGGCCAGGTCGATGAGCCGGTCGGCGAGGGCGCGTACGTCGTCGGGGCCGGCGGCGACCAGCGCCGCGAGGTCCTCCATGCCGTCGTCGAGGTCGGCGCCGGGATGCTCGACCAGGCCGTCGGTGCACAGCAGCAGGGTGTCGCCCGGGTCGAGCTCCAAGGTGCCGACCGGGTAGTCGAGCCGCCCGAACTCCGCGGACAGGCCGAGCGGCAGCCCGCCGGGGACGGGAACGCGCCGGCAGGAGCCGTCGGTGCCGCGCACCAGCGGGTCGAGGTGGCCGGCCCGGACCACCTGGAGCACGCCGGTGGACAGGTCGGCCTCGGCGTAGAGGCAGGTCGCGGAGCGGTCGGTGTCGAGCTCGTCCAGGAAGACGGAGGCGCGGGCCATCACGGTGGCCGGCGGGTGCCCCTCGGCCGCGTAGGCGCGCAGCACGATGCGCAGCTGGCCCATGACAGCGGCGGCGTGCGTGTCGTGGCCCTGGACGTCGCCGATGACGGCGCCCACCCGGTCTCCCGGCAGCGGGATCAGGTCGTACCAGTCGCCGCCGATGTCCCGGCCGAAGGAGCCCCCGATGGTGGCGGCGCGGTAGCGCACGGCGAGGTCGGCGCCGGGCACGCTGGGAATGGTGCGCGGCAGCATGGCCTGCTGCAGCCCCTGGGCGAGGTCCATCTCCTGCTCGTAGAACATCGCGCGCTGCAGGCTCTGGGAGATGCTGCTGCCCAGGGCGACGAGGATGTTGCGCTCCTCGGCGGTGAAGCCGCGCCGGTCGCTGTAGAGCAGGCCCATCGCGCCGATGGGGCGGGCCTGGGCGATCAGCGGCAGGTAGGCCGCCGAGGTGATGTCCAGGCCGGTGAGGCCCTGCCACAGCCGCGGATAGCGTTCGGCGAACTCCTCCGGGGAGTCGATGAAGCACGGGCTGAGGGTGCGCACCGCCTCGCTCATCGGGTACGGCTCCTCGATCCCGGTGACCTCGGTGCCCGGTATGGAGCTGCCCTCGGGGCCCTCCGCGACGAGCCGGATCCTGCCCGCCTCGACCAGCCCCATCACGAGGCTGGCCGCACCCAGACGGGTGAGGCCGTGGGGGTCCTTGAGGACGTCGATGACGTCCTGCACGGTGCGGGCGTGGGCGAGGGCGGCGGTGGTGAGCTGGACGACGTTGGTCTGCCGGCGGCGGTCGTCCTCCTGGGCGGCCTGTTCGCGTCTGGCCTCGCTGTCGCCGAGCTCCTGGGTGGCGTCCCGGATGATGCCGATGATGCGGCGGGGCCGGCCGTTCTCGTCCCGGCGGATGTAGCCCTGGGTGTGGGTCCAGCGCAGGGAGCCGTCGCGGCGGCGGACGCGGAAGTAGGCGCCGTAGTTCTCGCTGCCCGCCTTCAGCGCCCGCGTCACCACGGTGTTCAGGCGCATGACCTCGCCCGAGGGGATCCGGCTCCCCAGGGACTCGGGCCGGTCGTCGTACTCGTCGGGGCGCAGGTCGAAGATCTCGTGCGCCTGGGCGTCCATCTGCATCACCCCGGCGTCCAGGTCCCAGTCGAAGCCGCCCATGCGGTTGAGCGCCAGGATCGGATCCGGATGGTCCGGCCAGTCGTCCGGGAGTGACGGGGGGCTCGCTCCCCGATCAGCCATGGGCCCACCTTGCCAGGATTCACACGATTCCTCGACCGCTGGGCGCCGTCCGCGCGCCGCTCGCCCGCGGGTCGCGCGGCCCGCCCGGTGGTATACGGGGAGTCGCGGACGTCCCGGTGGGACGAGGCAGGAGGGAGCGCGGCCGTGGAGTGGTTCACCGCATCCGAGTACTGGACGGGCCGGCTGGTCTTCCAGCGGGCGCTGGCCGGGCTGTACCTGGTCGCGTTCCTGACGGCGGCGCTGCAGTTCCGTGCGCTGATCGGGGAGCGGGGCATGCTGCCGGTGCCGCGTTTCGTGGAGCGGGTGCCGTTCAAGAGGTCGCCGAGCCTGTTCCACCGGCACTACTCGGACCGGTTCTTCGCGGGGTGCGCCTGGGCGGGCTGCGCGGTGTCGGCGGCGCTGCTGGCGGGGGTGGACTCGCTGCTTCCGCTGTGGGGCGGGATGCTGCTGTGGCTGGTGCCGTGGGTGCTGTACCTGTCGGTCGTCAACGTGGGGCAGACCTGGTACGCGTTCGGCTGGGAGTCGCTGCTCCTCGAGGTCGGGTTCCTGGCCGTGTTCCTCGGCAACGACGAGGTGGCGCCGCCGGTCGTGGTGCTGTTCCTGCTGCGGTGGGTCCTGTTCCGGGTGGAGTTCGGCGCGGGGCTGATCAAGATGCGCGGCGACGAGTGCTGGCGGAAGCTGACCTGTCTGGACCACCACCACGAGACCCAGCCGATGCCGGGGCCGCTGAGCTGGTTCTTCCACCACCTGCCGAAGCCGCTGCACCGTGCCGAGGTGGCCGCGAACCACGTCACCCAGCTCGTCGTGCCGTTCCTGCTGTTCGCCCCGCAGCCGGTGGCCTCGGTGGCCGCCTCGCTGATGATCGTCACCCAGCTCTGGCTGGTGCTGTCCGGCAACTTCGCGTGGCTGAACTGGATCACGATCGTGCTGGCCCTGCCGGCGGTCGCGTTCCCCTCCGGTCCGCCGGCGGTGTCCGGCGCGCCGCTGTGGTACGTGGTGGTCGTCCTCGCGGTGTCCGCGCTGCTGCTCGGCCTCTCCTACCGGCCGGTGCGCAACATGCTCTCCCGCCGCCAGGTGATGAACCGCTCCTTCGACCCGCTGCACCTGGTCAACACCTACGGGGCGTTCGGCAGCGTCAGCCGGATCCGGTACGAGGTGGTCGTGGAGGGGACGGCGGACGAGGTGCCCCGCAAGGACGCCGGCTGGCGGGAGTACGAGTTCAAGGGCAAGCCGGGTGACCCGCGGCGCTGGCCGCGGCAGTTCGCGCCGTACCATCTGCGGCTCGACTGGCTGATGTGGTTCGCCGCGCTGTCGCCCGCGTACGCGAGTCCGTGGTTCGGCGCGCTGGTGGAACGGCTGCTGGAGGGCGACCGGGACACGCTGAGGCTGCTGCGCCGCTCCCCGTTCCCTCCGGACGCGCCGCCCCGGCACATCCGCGCCCGCCTCTTCCGCTACCGCTACACGACGTGGCGGGAGCTGCGGGAGACGGGCGCGTGCTGGGAGCGGACGTACGTGCGGGAGTTCCTGCCGCCGACCCGGCTGACGGGGCCGGCTCAGAGGCCGTAGACGCGAGTGGCGGTGGTCTCGAAGAGCCGGCGGCGCTCGGTGGCGTCGAGGCTCCCGGTCAGCGCCCGCGCGGTGGCGAGGACGTCGCCGTACCCCGCCGCGAGGGTGCACACCGGCCAGTCCGAGCCGAACATCAGCCGGCCGGGCCCGAAGGCGTCCAGGACGACGTCGGCGTACGGGCGCAGGTCGTCGACGGTCCAGGAGTCCCGGTCGGCCTCGGTGACCAGGCCGGAGAGCTTGCACACCGTGTTGGGCAGCGCCGCCAGGGCACGGACGTCGGACGCCCAGGGTTCGAGCGCGCCCGAGGCGACGGGCGGCTTGCCCAGGTGGTCCAGGACGAAGGTGAGCCGGGGCGACGCGGCGGCCGCCGCCGCGCAGGCCGGCAGCTGGTGCGGCAGGACCACGAGGTCGTAGGCCAGGCCCGCGTCGGCCACGACGGCGAGTCCGCGCCGTACGTCCGGGCGCAGCAGCCATCCGGGGTCGGGTTCGCCCTGCACCTGGTGGCGGACGCCCTTCAGGTACCGCCCGCCGGGCAGCGCCCGCAGCCGGGCCAGCTCGTCGGCGACGTCAGGGCGGGTGAGGTCGGTCCAGCCGACGACCCCGGCGACCAGCTCGTGGGCCTCGGCGAGCGCCAGCAGTTCGGGGGTCTCCCCGGGGACCGTGACGGTCTGCACCAGGACGGTGCGGCCGACACCGGCCGCGCTCGCCTCGGGTGTGAGGTCGGACAGGCCGAAGTTCCGCCGCAGTGGCCGGAGTCCGGGGCCGGTGAGCCAGTCCTGGTCGCGGACGGACAGGTCCCAGACGTGGTGGTGCGCGTCGACGGTCACGGCAGCTCCTCCTCGGACGGCAGCAGGCCGGTGGCGCGCAGTTCCCGCCAGAGGGCGGCGGGCACCGGGGCCGCGAACCGGTCGGCGCAGTCGTGGACCTCGGCGGCCGAGCGGGCGCCGACCAGCACGCTCGCGACCGCCGGGTGGGCGGCGCAGTAGGCCAGGGCGGCGGCGCGCAGGGTGCTGCCGTGCCGCTCGGCGGCCTCCTTCAGCCGCAGGGCGCGGTCCAGCAGCCCGGCGGGGGCCGGAGCGTAGTCGTACGTCGCTCCCGGCCTGGGGTCCGCGAGCAGACCGGAGTTGAAGGCGCCGCCGACGACGACGGAGGTGCCGTGTTCCAGGGCGGCGGGCAGCAGGCCGGTCAGGGCGCTGTGGTCGAGCAGGGTGTGGCGGCCGGCGCACAGGACGACGTCGACGTCGGTGTCGCGGACGAAGCGGGTGAGCATCGCGGTCTGGTTCATGCCGGCGCCGATCGCCCCGACGACGCCCTCCGCGCGGAGCCTCTCCAGGGCCGGGTAGCCCTCGCGGAAGGCCTGTTCGGCGTGGTCGTCGGGGTCGTGGAGGTAGACGGTGTCGACCCGGTCCAGGCCGAGGCGTTCCAGGCTCGCCTCCAGGGTGCGGCGTACGCCGTCGGCGCTGAAGTCCCAGACGCGGCGGTGGGTGGCGGGGACGGCGAAGCCGTGGGCGAGGTCGTCGCCGCCGGCGTGGGAGGGTTCGAGGCGGCGGCCCACCTTCGTGGACACGGTGAACTCGTCGCGCGGATACTCGCGCAGGGCGGCGCCGAGACGGCGTTCGGCGAGGCCGAGGCCGTAGTGCGGGGCGGTGTCGAAGGAGCGGATGCCGCGCTGCCAGGCGGCCTGTACCGCCTCGTACGCCTCCTCCTCGCCGACCTCGGTGTACAGGTTGCCGATGCCGGAGGACCCGAAGGCCAGGGCGGTGACCTCGACGCGGCTGCGGCCGAGCCGTCGCCGGTTCACCGGCTCTCCGGGCGCGGCCGCAGTCCCTGCATGCCGCCGTCGACCGCGAGGGCCGTGCCGGTGGTCGCGCCGGACAGCGGGCTCGCCAGGTAGGCGATGGCACCGGCGACCTCGGCGGCCGAGACCAGGCGGCCGACGGGCTGGCGGGCCTCGAGGGCGGCGCGTTCGGCGGCCGGGTCGTCGGCCGCGTCCAGCAGCCGGCCGATCCAGGGAGTGTCGACGGTGCCCGGGTTGACGCAGTTGACGCGGATGCCCTCGCGGACGTGGTCGGCGGCCATGGCGAGGGTGAGGGAGTACACGGCGCCCTTGGTGGCGCTGTACAGGGCCCGCTGCGGCAGCCCGGCGGTGGCGGCGATGGAGCAGGTGTTGACGATCGCGGCGTGCGCGGAGGTGCGCAGGTGCGGCAGGCAGGCGCGGGCGGTGCGGACCATGCCGAGGACGTTGACGTCGAAGACGCGGTGCCACTCCTCGTCGGAGTTGGTCTCCACCGTTCCTCGAGCGCCGATGCCGGCGTTGTTGACCAGTATGTCGAGGCCGCCCAGGCCGTCGACGGCGGCGGCCACCGCCGCGCGCACCGAGGCGTCGTCGGTGACGTCGGCGCGGTGTCCGGTGAGGGGTTCGCCGACCGTCGAGGGGTCGAGATCGAGGACGGCCACGGTGGCGCCGCGCTCCGCGAGGAGGTCCGCCGTGGCCCGGCCGATGCCGGAGGCGCCACCGGTCACCAGGGCCGTCAGGCCCTCGAAGTCGCTCATGCGGTCCGCTCCTTCTCCTTGTGGGTGTCCGGGTCGGCTGCCCAGAAGCCGCCGTCGGGATAGGTGTAGCGCGCCAGGGACTCGGGCCGCATGGCGGCGGAGAAGCCGGGCGTGAGGGGTGCCGTGTAGTGGCCGTCGCGGATCACCACCGGGGCGAGGAAGTGGTCGTGCAGGTGATCGACGTACTCGATGACCCGGTCCTCGGTGGTGCCGGTCAGGGCCACGTAGTCGAACATCGACAGGTGCTGGACGAGTTCGCACAGGCCGACCCCGCCGGCGTGCGGGCAGACGGGGACGCCGTACTTGGCGGCGAGCAGCAGGATCGCCAGGTTCTCGGGGACCCCGCCGACGCGGGCCGCGTCGATCTGGACGATGTCGACGGCGCCGGCCTGGAGGAGCTGCTTGAAGACGATCCGGTTCTGCGCGTGCTCGCCGGTGGCCACCTTCACCGGGGCGACGGCGCGGCGGATCGCGGCGTGGCCGAGGATGTCGTCGGGGCTGGTGGGCTCCTCGATCCAGTACGGGTCGAACCCGGCGAGGGCCTTGGTCCAGCGGATCGCCTCGTCCACGTCCCAGCGCTGGTTGGCGTCGATCGCGATCCGCACGTCCGGTCCGACGGCCGCGCGGGCGGCCCGGCAGCGCCTCAGGTCGTCGTCGAGGTCGGCACCGACCTTGAGCTTGATCTGGCGGAAGCCGTCGGCGACCGCCTGTGCGGCGAGCCGGGTGAGTTTCCCGTCGTCGTAGCCGAGCCAGCCGGGCGAGGTGGTGTAGGCGGGGTAGCCGCGCTCCAGCAGCAGGGCGGTGCGCTCCTCGGCGCCCTCCCGGCCGCGGCGCAGGAGGGCGAGGGCCTCTTCGGGGGTGAGGGCGTCGGTGAGGTGGCGGAAGTCGATCTGGCGGACCAGCCAGGCGGGGTCGGCCTCGGCGAGCAGTCGCCACAGCGGCTTGTCCGCGCGTTTGGCGGCCAGGTCCCACAGGGCGTTGACGACGGCCCCGACCGCCATGTGCATCACGCCCTTCTCGGGTCCGAGCCAGCGCAGCTGGCTGTCGCCGGTCAGGGCGCGGTTCAGGACGGAGGGGTCGGCGCAGAGTTCGTCGGCGGAGCGTCCGACGAGGTGGCCGCGGAGCGCTTCGATCGCGGCGACCTGGACGTCGTTGCCCCGCCCGATGGTGAACGCGAACCCGTGCCCCTCGTGTCCGTCGGCGGCGTCGGTGCGCAGGACGACGTAGGCCGCCGAGTAGTCGGGGTCGGGGTTCATGGCGTCGGAGCCGTCGAGCTCGCGCGAGGTGGGGAACCGGATGTCGTAGGTGTCGACGGCGGTGATGCGGGCGGGTGGCAAGGGCACGGGGGACCTTTCGGCGGGCGACGGGGACGGTAGGGCGTCAGTCCGGGGCACGGCCGCATACTTATCAGACCACTTGGCGGGCGGAACAGTCCCGCGCGCGGATCTTTCGCTTTTCCGTCCCTGTTGGTCCGACCACTCTGGTCGTTAGACTGCGGCGGACCGGGTGAGTGGAGGAGTGGCGTGGAGGAGACGGCCCCGCGGAAGGGCACGGTGACGCAGCGCGCCATCGAGCGGATCACGACGATGATCCGCGAGGGCGAGCTGGAGCCCGGTGAGCGGTTGCCCACCGAGCGGGACCTCGCCGTCCGGCTGGGCATCTCCCGCAGTTCGATGCGGGAGGCGATCCGCGCGCTCACGGTGCTGGGCGTGGTCGAGGCCCGGCACGGCTCGGGCATCTACGTCACCCGGCTGGAGGCAGGGGACCTGCTGGAGACGTTCGGGGTGGTGGCCGATCTGTCCCGGGGGCCGCGCCTGGTCGAGCTGTTGGAGGTGCGCCGCGTCCTGGAGTCGACGGCGACCGCGCTGGCCGCCGCGCGGATCACCGCGGACCGGCTGGCCGAGGTCGAGAAGCACCTGGCGGCGATGAACGCCACCGACGATCCGGAGGAGATCCTCGCCCACGACCTGGCCTTCCACCGCGAGATCGCGGCGGCCGCCGGCAACGAGACGATGGCCGCGATGCTGGAGGGCCTGTCCTCGCGCACCTTCCGGGCGCGGGTCCGGCGCGGCCACCAGGAGGAGGGCGCCTTCGCCCGCACCCGGCGCGAACACGCAGCGATCCACCGTGCCCTGGCCGCCCGCGATCCGGAGGCGGCGCGGGCGGCGGCGGCCGCGCACGTGGGCGCGGTGGAGGAGTGGCTGCGCGCCCGGTTGCGGGACTGAGCCGGTCGGGCCCGCGTCAGCCACGGCGTCATCAGCCGGAAGGGGCGGGGACGTACGGTGATCCGGTCGCCGTCGAGCGGGGGCGCCCGGGTCTTCGCGGGCGGGCGTTCAGCAGGTCGGTCACCTCGGCCCCGGTGGCGGCGAAACCGGTGGTGGGCGTGGCGCGGGCCCGGGCACCGTGGGCCTCGTGGAAGCGGACGCCGACGTCGCCGCTGCCGTCGTCGGCCGGTTCGACCGCCGTGATCACGACCGCGTCCTGGTCGGCCGTCACCGGCGGGGCGACCTCGCCGGCTCCGGTGGGCCGCCGCTCGGGCAGATCGGTCCGCCGGCCCTCGCGCACCGCGTCGCCGATGGAGGCGCCCGGACCAGTTGGTGCTCCAGGGCGCGCCCACCTCGACGGGGACGTGCCACGCCGCGACCTCGAAGGGCACGGACTCGGGGTACACGGCGGGGCGGACACGTTCGTCGAGGAGGCGTCCGAGGCGGGCTTCGACCAGGGTGCGGTCGTCATGCGCGCGGGGCGCTCCCTGGGTGAGAACGGGTGGTCACCAGGGGTACCACTCCCCCGGCGCGCGCCCGTTCGAACGGGGCCGCCGCTCAGTGGGCGGTGCCGTGCCCGTGCTGGGCGCCGGCCCGCGCCTGGGCCTCGAGGCGGCGCTTGGCGTCGTCCCAGTCGATCGGCAGCCCGTCGACGGGCACCTCCCAGAAGGTGAACGTCGAGTCGCGCATCGTCGCGCGCAGGCCGGTCATGACGCTCTTGTGCGGTTCGGTCCGGGCGTAGGTGTGGAGCGCGTCCCGGCTCTCCCACGCGGACAGCGTGTAGAAGACCCTGCCGAACGGCCTGGCCTCCAGGGAGGCGCCGAGGGCGCCGGGCGCCTTGCGGACCTGGCCCCAGGCGGAGAGGGACTTCCAGAAGAAGCGGGGGACGTCCTTCAGCGACCGCACCTCGAAGCGGGAGGCCATGACGAAGGCGTGGGTGGTGTCGGGGCCCGCCGGGTGCGGCGTGACCCAGGGGAGAGTAGGCACGGTAGTCTCGCCTCCATGGTTGGGTAGTGACACTATCCAGACTAGACAGTGTCACTACCCAATTTCCAGAGGGAGAGTGGAAGAACATGAGAATCTCGGAACTCAGCCGCCGCAGCGGGGTGCCCAACGCGACGATCAAGTACTACCTGCGCGAGGGGCTGTTGCCGCCCGGCCGGGCCACCGCGGCGACCCAGGCCGAGTACGACGAGACCCACCTCAGAAGGCTCCGCCTGATCCGCGCGCTGACGGGGGTGCGGGGCCTGTCCGTCGCCTCGGCCAAGCAGGTCCTGGACGCCATGGCCGAACACCGGGCCGACCTGCACCGACTGCTCGGCATCGCCTTCGGCATCCGCCCGTCCGACGGCGGCACGCCGGACGCGGACTCCGCCGAGGGCGAGGGCGGGGCCCCCGCCGGGGCGAACCCCAAGGCCGCCGCCCTGGTCGACGCGATGGGCTGGACGGTCTCCGAGCACAACCCGGCCCGGCGGACCATCGACGAGACGTTGCGGACCCTGCGCTCACTGGACATCGCGTACGACTGGGAGGCGCTCCTCCCCTACGCCGAGCTCGCGGAACGGACGGCCCGGCACGACCTCGACCGCCTGGAGACGGTCACGGACCCGATGGAGAAGGCCGAACTGGCGGTGCTGCTGACCTTCCTGCTGGAACCGGCGCTGATGGCCCTGCGCCGACTCGCTCAGGAGAACGAATCGACCGCACGCCACGGCGGGTGCGGGCACGACTCGGCCTGACCGCAACGGCGTTGCGGCGATCGACCGCGAGGGCCTGAGGTCGGGCGGGTGACTGCCGGGTCGGCCGTGGGCCATTCACGTGAGGCGCTCCCGGCCTCGGTGTGAGGCCGGTGCGGGGCGCGCCCCCGCCCGCGCGAGGCCGTGGCCCGCCCCTCCTCTCCGTGTTCCCGTCCCACCGTGGAAACCGACACCGGAGACGAATCCAGCCATGTCCACAGCACAGCACGTCCAGTTGAACCACACCGCCGTCTACGCCAGTGACCGCCGGTACTCCGCCGAGTTCCTCGCCGGGATACTGGGACTGGAGGTCGGCGCCCCGTTCGGCCCGTTCCTCCCGGTCGACCTGGGCAACGGCGTGACCCTCGACTACTACGAGAAGCGGGACGAGCCGGTCCAGAGCCAGCACTACGCGTTCCTGGTGCCCGAGGAGCGGTTCGATGCCATGATCGCGCGCCTGGAGGCGGCCGGGGTCACCTACTACGCGGATCCCGGCCACACCGAGCCCGGCAGGGTCAACGGCCTGTTCGGCGGGCGCGGCGCCTACTTCGACGACCCGGACGGCCACAACATGGAGATCATGACCCGGCCCTACGTCCGGCCGTAGCGACGGGGGCGACCGCCCGTACGCGCCGTCAGTCGACGCTGGGCAGGATGTGGGGCTCGGCGAGGTCGTCCTCGTAGCCGGCGAGGCGGATCGGGGCCGACCGGGCCCACACGTCGAGACTGCCGAGCTTCTCCGGCCGGCGGGCGGTGCGCTCCACGCGTTCCTCGGGGCGCTGATCGCTCTTCGTCTGCTCCGGTGTCACCGCGCACTCCTTATATGTCGGTCACCCTCGGGACGTACCGCGTCGGCCCTGTGCCCGGCGCCCGACGTCCGCTCGGGCCTGAAGGGAAAACCGTTCGGACGCGGTGGCGCCGGCGACTCGGGGAAGAGCGGGCCGTGGTGAACCGGCTGGTCCCATGACGGACCGTGGGTGCGGGTGGAACCCTGAACTGCTGTCCGTCCGCATCAGAGTAACCAAATGAGCGGCCCCCCGCTCGATGGGGCTGTGAACCGACGGTAACAATCACGTGTCGGAGGGTGTCCACCGACCGGAATATGCCCCTATTTCCTGATGGACGCGACCGGCCGCAGTCACCCGTTCGACGTACACGGGTGTCGGCACTTCCGGCCGGTCCGTGTGGTCGGAGCGCAGTTCAGGTCCCGTTGGCCGGTACGCAAGCTCGTCATGGTCTGCTGCCGCACGGCAACGGCCTACTCCCGGGAGGACCGGCGCATGGAGCTGCGCACCGTCGAGGAGCTGATGGACCTGCTGTACGCGTGCCGGGGCACGCGGGACGTCCGGGGCCGCGGCGGCACCCCGGCCGACGCGCACGACCACGCACTGCGCACCGCCGCGCTGCTGCGCCGCGGCCGGCCCGCCGACAAGGAACTCCAGGTGGCGGGCCTGGTACGGCCCGTCGGCCGGCTGCTGCGGCCCGGCGAGCCGATGGCGGCGGACGACCGCACGGCGGACGCGATACGGACGCTGCTCGGCGAACGGGTGGCCGGCCTGGTCCTCCGGCACGCCCGGTACGACCTCCCGGCCGACGACGACCTCCTCGCCCTGCGCGCGGCGGACGAGGAGGCCCGCACCGCCTGCTTCGACGCCGGTGTCCTGGAGGACTGGCGCACCGTGCTGGAGCTGCTGGCGGCGCGCGACTCCCGGCTGGGCATGGTCGACTGACGGCCCCTCGGACCGTCACGGGTCACCAGCGGCCGGGCGCGTAGTCCTTCAGGAAGACGCCGTACAGGTCCTCGCCCGCCTCGCCGCGCACGATCGGGTCGTAGACGCGGGCGGCGCCGTCGACCAGGTCGAGCGGGGCGTGGAAACCGGCGTCGGCGAGGCGCAGCTTGTCGAAGTGGGGGCGCTCGTCGGTGATCCAGCCGGTGTCGACCGAGGTCATCAGGATGCGGTCGGTGTCGAACATCTCCTGCGCGCTGGTCCGCGTCACCATGTTCATGGCCGCCTTGGCGGCGTTGGTGTTGGGGTGGCCCGCGCCCTTGTAACCGCGGTCGAACACGCCTTCCATCGCGGAGACGTTGACGACGTAGGCGCGCCCGGCGGACGCCCGGCGCGCGGCCTCGGCCATCGCCGGCCGCAACTTGCTGATCAGGATGAACGGCGCCGTGTAGTTGCACAGCTGGGTCTCCAGCAGCTCCACCGGGGAGATCTGCTCGATGGTCTGCACCCAGGTGTTGGTGTCGACGACGTCGGGCAGCAGGCCGCCCGCGTCGATGGCGGTGCCCTCGCGGTGCCGGACCACGCTGGCGTTGCCCGCGACCAGGACGAGGTCGGCCACCTTCTGCGCGTCGAGTCCGCTGACGCCGACGGGCAGCGCGGCCAGTCCGTCGACCGCGCCGGAGTTGAAGGCGCCGATGACGTGGTGGGCGGGCAGCTCACCGGCGGGCAGCGGGGCGGCCTCGCCCTCGACGAGCGCGGCGTACGCGGACGGCAGCCGGCGTACGGTCTGGGTGGCGTTGTTGATCAGGATGTCGAGCGGTCCCTGCTCGGCGACCCGGTCGGCCAGCGCGACGGCCTGGGCGGGGTCGCGCAGGTCGATGCCGACGACCTCCAGGCGGTGCATCCACTCCGCGGAGTCGTCCATGGCCGTGAAGCGGCGGATGGCGTCCTTGGGGAAGCGCGTGGTGATCGTGGTGTGGGCGCCGTCGCGCAGCAGCCGCAGCGCGATGTACATGCCGATCTTGGCGCGTCCGCCGGTGAGCAGCGCCCGCTTGCCGGTGAGGTCGGCGCGGGCGTCGCGCCGGGTGCGGTTCTCGGCGGCGCACTTCGGGCAGAGCTGGTGGTAGAAGTAGTCGACCTCGGTGTAGCGGGTCTTGCAGGTGTAGCAGGAGCGGGGGCGCTGGAGTATCCCCGCGATCTTGCCGGGCTCGACCCGGGAGGACGGCAGGATGCCTTCGGTCTCGTCGTCGATGCGCTCGGCGGAGCCGGTGGCGGTGGCCTCGGTGACCGCCTTGTCGTGGGCGGTCTTGGCGGCCCGGCGCTCCTGGCGGCGGCGCTGCTTGACCGTGCGGTAGATGTGCGAGGTGGCCCGGCGGACCAGGATCGCGTCCGGGTGGTCGACGTCGAGCTCGTCGAGTTCCCGCAGCACGTCGAGGCAGACGGCCAGCCGTTCCGGGTCGATGCCGGGCCCGTGCGCCACCGCGTCCGTGGCCTCGGGGCCGTCCTGTGTCACCGTCATTGCCGCTGTCGTTCCCGCTCTTCTTCTCGCGGCGCTCCGTTCGCGCACGCTGTCGAACGGCGGATTTTACTTCAGCGCCGGGCCGCGGCGCCAAACCGCGTCCCTCAGCGGTCGCAGACGGCGGTCAGCGTCGTCACCTCCTCGGTCAGCGCGCGGACCAGGCGGTCGAGGTCGGGCACCGCGGCGCCGTCGGCGACCAGGCCGTAGTGGACGCGCCCCTTGTAGGTGGAGACCGCGACCGCGAGGGAGTGGCCGGGCGCCAGGGGCGCGAGCGGGAAGACGGCGCCGAGCGGGTCGCCGCCGAGCCTCAGGCCGAAGCCGGGCAGCGGCACGCTGGTGACCAGCACGTCGAACCAGAGCCGGGCCGCCTGGCCCAGCAGCGGTCCGCCGAGACGGTGGCCGAGCGGCGGAACGTGCTCGGCGAGCAGGGCGACGGCGCCCGCGCCCCGGTGCGGACCGGCGTCCTTGTTGCGGTCCATGGCGGTGCGCACCAGGGCGAGGCGGACGAGCGGGTCCCGCTGGTCGACGGGGAGCTGCAACAGGTACCCGGAGAGCCGGTTGCCCTGCGGGTGGGCGGTGCGCGGCCGGCGCCGGGAGACGGGGATGAGGGCGCGGGGCGCGACGCCCTCGCTGCCGTCGCCACGCTCGTCGAGCCAGCGGCGCAGGGCGCCCGCGACGACCGCGATCAGTACGTCGTTGACGGTGCCGCCGGCGCTCTTGCGGATCCGGTGCACGTCGTCGAGGTCGACGACCACGCCGGCGGTGCGGCGGGTGCCGCTGGGCGCGCAGGTCAGCGCGGGTGAGGAGCGCACGTCGAGGGTGGAGCGGGCGACGGCGGCGCCGATGTCGAGGGCCCGGCCCGCGTCGGCGAGGGCGTCCCGGACGAGACCGGGCACCTCGCGCACGTCCGGGAGGAGTCCGCGCGGCGGCCCGGCAGGGCGGGGCCGGGGCGCGGGAAGGTCCATCGGGTCCATCAGCGCGGCGGCGAGGGTGAGGGCGCGCAGCCCGTCGGCGAGGGCGTGGTGGAACTTGAACAGGACGGCGAAGGAGGTGCCGTCCTCCCCCGGCAGCACATGGGCCTCCCAGGGCGGCCGGGTGCGGTGCAGCGGGCGCCCCATGAGCCGGCCGGCCGCGGTGTGGAAGTCGGCGGCCGGGGGGTGCAGCCGGACGTGGTCGAGGGGGTCGAAGCCGGGGTCGGGTTCGCGGGTGGCGCCGCCGAAGGCGAGGGACCGGCGCAGGGCGGAGGCGAGCGGCTGCCGCAGCGCGGCGGCCAGGCGCTCGCCGGGCGCAGGCCAGGTGCGGCGCAGCGCCGACAGCGGCTGCCGCAGGGTGAGCGGCTGCCAGGTGTCGCGGATGCGCATCCGCAGTCCGGGCACGGCGGCGGCGCGGGCGGCCAGCAGATCCACCGCGTGGGCCGCCGCGGAGGGCGAGCCGGCGGAGAACACCCCGAGCGCCGCGAGGTGCATCGGGTGACCGGCGGACTCGATGTTCCAGAACGCCAGGTCGAGAGGGGCGAGCGGGTCTGCGGTCATGGGAGGGGCCTCGCGTCGACGACGGGAACGGATCAGCAGTCAATCGCTCCCGGACGATTACGGTCAAGTACGATCCGGCTACCTATAGTTAACATCGTGTGACGTCTTCGCCCCTTCCGCCGGTGCGGCGGAAGGGGCGGGACGGGAGTGACGGAGGGGGTTGGTGCGGTGCGATCACCGCCCCACGGGTGACGGACTCCACCCGGACGGGCGCGGCCCTCCGGAGGAACGGTTCATCGCGCGGCGCCCTCCACCGTCGGGCACCCCGCGGGCCGCGCCCGTGAGGCGTCCCGGATCAGGGCCTCGTGGGTGGCCTTCACCCGGGCCACGTCCGGCTTCATCACGCGCCGGTCGTAGGTGAGCAGGCCGTTGAGCTCGCCCTCGACGTCCGTGATCTGGGTGTAGACGGCACCGTTGCTGCCCCGGCACACCAGCGCGCGCACCTCGTCGAGCTTGGTGAGGTAGTCGTCGGTGTAGGTCGCCGGGTCGACGTCGACGTAACTCTGCTGTACGGACCAGGCGTGTCCGGGCACCGCGAGGCCGAGGCCGCCGTACTCGCCGCTGACCAGGGCGCGCTTGCCGTCCGGGCGGGGCGGGAGCGCCGGGCTGGGGTAGCCGTGCTCGTCCATGATGTCGCCGGCGTTCCCGTCGGCGCCGAGGTTGAGCCCGGACTGGTTGTTGACCAGCCGGCTGGGGTCCCAGGCCTTGGCCTGTTCGGCGATGCGGCCGATGTCGTACTGGCCCCAGCCCTCGTTGAAGGTGACCCACATGACGATGGACGGGCTGCTGATGTGCTCGTCGATCATCTGCTTCATCTCACGCTCGTAGCGGGCGCGGGCCTCGGTGCCCGGGTTCTTGCCCGCCGTCATGGCGGGCATGTCCTGCCACACCAGCAGGCCGAGCCGGTCGGCCCAGTAGAACCAGCGGTCCGGTTCGACCTTGATGTGCTTGCGCACGGAGTTGAAGCCGAGCTTCTTGTGCGCCTTCAGGTCGTGGGCGAGGGCCTCGTCGGTGGGCGCGGTGTGCAGTCCGTCGGGCCAGAAGCCCTGGTCGAGGGTGGCCATCAGAAAGACGGGCTCGCCGTTGAGGACCGTGCGCGGCACCCCGTCGACGTTCTCGACGGCGATGGAGCGCATCCCGAAGTAGCTGCCGACGCGGTCGGCGCCGACGGTGACCTTCAGCCGGTAGAGGAAGGGGTCGTCGGGTGACCACAGGCGCGGGTCGTGGATCCTCAGGGTGAGCGGCTCGCCGGTGCGGCCGGTGGCCGTGGCGACCTTGCGCCGTCCCTCGTACGCGGTCGCCCTGACCGGTACGCCGTCGCGGACGCCCTTCGCCTCCACGGTGAGCCGCTCGCCGGGCACGTCCGGGATCAGCTCGAGGGAGTCGACGTGGTCGCGGGCGACGGGCTCCATCCAGACGGTCTGCCAGATGCCGGAGCTGGGCGTGTACCAGATGCCGCTGGGGTCCAGGCGCTGCTTGCCGAGCGGCGGGTTCTCCCCGTCGGCGGCGTCGGTCGGGTCGTACACGCCGACGATGAGTTCCTGGGTGCGGCCGGGCTTGAGCGCGTCGGTGATGTCGGCGCTGAACTTGTCGTAGCCGCCCTCGTGGTCGGCGACCTTGACGCCGTTGACGTACACCTCGGAGCGCCAGTCGACGGCGCCGAAGTTGAGCCGCAGCCGCTTGCCGGAGCCGATGTGCCAGTCGCGGGGCACGGTGAAGGTGCGGCGGTACCACATGCGGTCCTCGTGCCGCTGGAGGCCGGAGAGCTGGGACTCCACCGGGTACGGGACGAGGATGCGCTCCTTGAGCGTCTTCCCGACGGGCGGCTGCTCGCCCTCCTCGGCGGCGGCGAACTGCCAGCGGCCGTTCAGATTGCGCCACCGCTCACGGGTGAGCTGCGGGCGCGGGTACTCGGGCAGGGCGTTGTCCGGGCCCACCTCGTCGGCCCACTGGGTGCTCAGTTCGTAGGTGGAGCGGTTGGGGCCGCTGCTCAGGAAGGCGTCCACGGGGTCGCCGTCGGCGGCGGTCAGGCCGCCCTGTCCGTCGTAGCGGATGTCGGCGCTGCCGCGGGCGGTGCCGGTCTTGTTGCCGACGACGGGCTCGGCGAGCGTGACGAGCAGCGCCTTGGGGTCGGCCGGGTCGGGCTTCGCCGACGTCACGGGCCAGTCGGCGCCGCCGATCACCGCGTCGAAGTGGTCGGTGAATCCGGCCGGGGGCGCGGCGAGCGGCCGGGGGAAGTCCAGCTTGAGGGTGCGGCCGGAGGCGAGGACGGTGGCGGCGAGGGCGCCGTCGTAGTCGAAGCCGTCGGGGAGGCGGAACGCGGACTGCGGTACGGGTTCCTTGGTGCCGCCGGGCTCGGTCCAGCGCAGGTGGAAGTTGGAGCCGCCGTAGTGCTCGAAGTACTCGACCTTGATGTCGTGGGCGCGGCCGGCGGTCAGTTCGACGGGTTCGGCGGTCTGTTCGCGGTCCCAGTCGTCGATCCAGTGGTCGATGGCGATCTCGCCGTCGATCCACAGGCGGAAGCCGTTGTCGGCGCTGACCGCGAAGGTGTGGGCACCGGTCCTCTCCGGCACGATCTTGCCGGTCCAGCGGACGCTGACGTCGTCCGACCGGCCGGTGGTGAGGTTCAGGCGCGGCTCCAGGTTGTCGAAGTCGAGGTCGGAGTCGAAGGCGGTGGCCTTGAGCTCGTGGAAGTCGAAGGCGCCGGGGGCGGACTGGGTGTAGTACTCGCCCTTCAGGCCGTGGATCTCCGCCGGGTCGTCCTCCGCGGCGGTCGCGGCCGGGCCGATGGCGGTGAGTCCGGTGACTCCCAGCGCGGCGGCCAGCAGAAGCGCCAATCGGTTTCTGAGTCGTCTGGTGCGCACGGAACCTCCGTCGGTGAGGAAGGAGACGGCTCGCTGCTCAGTACGTGTCTCTGGCTCTGCGTGTTCTGTTCTGTGTGCTGCACTCGTCAGTACAACGTTGTCAAAGAACAGTACTTGGCATAACAGCACGGATTCCGTCATTCGTCCAGGGACATGACAAAGGCCCCGGTGGTCACGGCAGCCGACCGGGGCCCCTCCCTCACGTCACTACGGCACGAGCTGCCCCTTGCCGAGCGCGATCACCCCGCCCTTGGACACCGTGTACAGCTCCGCGTCCCGCTCGGGGTTGACGCCGACCGTCGCGCCCGGCGGCACCTCCACGTTCTTGTCGAGCACGGCGCCGCGCACCACCGCGCCCCGCCCGATGTGCACGTTGTCGTGCAGCACCGAGCCCTGCACCACGGCCCCCGGATCCACGACCACGCCCGGCGACAGCACGGACCGGGTGACCTGGCCCCGGATCAGACAGCCGGCGCTGATGATCGACTCGCTCGCCATGCCGCCCGCGTTGAAGCGGGCCGGGGAGAGCTGGCCGGAGTGGGTGTAGATGGGCCACTGCCGGTTGTAGAGGTTGAACGCGGGACGTTCGGCGATCAGGTCCATGTGCGCCTCGTAGTACGCGTCCAGCGTGCCGACGTCCCGCCAGTAGCCCTGGTCACGGCTGGTCTCGCCGGGCACGTGGTTGGTGCTGAAGTCGTACAGCGCGGCCTCGCCCCGCTCGGTGAGCCGGGGCAGGATCGAACCGCCCATGTCGTGCACCGACTCCTCGTCCTCGGCGTCCCGGTGAAGGGCCTCGATGAGCGCCTTGGTGGTGAATACGTAGTTCCCCATGGAGGCGAACACGCACTCGGGGTCGCCGGCCAGTCCGGGCGGATCGGCGGGCTTCTCCAGGAAGCGCTCCACGGACCGTCCGTCCGCGCCCGGCGTGATCACGCCGAAGGCGGAGGACTCCGAGCGCGGCACCCGGATCCCCGCCACCGTGACCCCGGCCCCGCTCTCGATGTGCTGGGCGAGCATCTGGCGCGGGTCCATGCGGTACACGTGGTCGGCGCCGAACACCGCCACGTACTCCGGCCGTTCGTCGTGGATCAGGTTCAGCGACTGCAGGATCGCGTCGGCGCTGCCCAGGTACCAGCGCGGGCCGAGGCGCTGCTGGGCGGGGACGGGGGTGACGTAGTTGCCGAGCAGGCTGGACATCCGCCAGGTGGTGGTGATGTGCCGGTCCAGCGAGTGCGACTTGTACTGCGTCAGCACGCAGATGCGCAGGATGTCGCCGTTGACCAGGTTGGACAGCACGAAGTCGACCAGGCGGTAGGTGCCGCCGAAGGTGACCGCCGGTTTGGCGCGGTCCGCCGTGAGGGGCATCAGACGCTTGCCCTCGCCGCCCGCCAGCACGATTCCCAGGACCGAAGGACCTCCACGACGCATGGCCGCTCCCCTCACGCCGGATTTCCCCAAGACTGCCCCGGACGGGCGGTACTAAGCCTGTTCGAGGATCTCCTCGTACAGCAGGGCCGTACGGCGGGCCACTGCGTCCCAGCCGAACTCGGTGACGGCCCGCTCCCTCCCCGCCGCGCCCATCCGTCGTGCCGTGGCCGGGTCGCCGAGGACCGAGTCGAGCGCCCGCGCGAGGCCCGCCTCGAAGTCGTCGTCCGCCTCCACCAGTACCCCCGTCGAGCCGTCCGCCACGACCTCGGGGATCCCCCCGACCCGGGAGGCGACCACCGCCGTGCCGCACGCCATGGCCTCCAGGTTGACGATGCCGAGCGGCTCGTACACCGAGGGGCAGACGAACACGGCGGCGTGCGTCAGCAGCTGGATCACCTCGGGCCGCGGCAGCATCCGCGGGATCCAGTGCACGCCCTCGCGGGCCCGGCTCAGCTCCTCGTACAGCTCGCGGAACTCCCGGTCGATCCCGGGCGTGTCCGGGGCCCCGGCGCACAGCACGACCTGCGCGGCCGGGTCGATGCCGCGCACCGCCCGCAGCAGCTGGGGCACGCCCTTCTGCCGGGTGATCCGGCCGACGAACAGCACGTACGGGCGGGAACGGTCGAGGCCGACGCGGTCCAGGGCGTCGGTGCCGGGGTCGGGGCGGTACAGGTCCGTGTCGATGCCGTTGTGCACGACGTGCACCCGGGCGGGGTCGAGGGCCGGGTAGCAGGCGAGGACGTCCTCGCGCATGGCGCCGGAGACGGCGATCACGCCGTCGGCCGCCTCGACGGCGGTGCGCTCGGCCCAGCTCGACAGGGCGTAGCCGCCGCCGAGCTGCTCGGCCTTCCAGGGGCGCAGCGGCTCCAGGGAGTGGGCGGTCATCACGTGCGGGACGCCGTACAACAGCTTGGCGAGATGGCCGCCGAGGCCCGCGTACCAGGTGTGGGAGTGGACGAGGTCGCGGTCCTGGAGGGCGGCGGCCATGGCGAGGTCCACGGAGAAGGTGCGCAGCGCGTCGTTGGCGCCGTCGAGCGCGCTCCAGGGGCGGTGGCGCAGCACGCCGTCCGCCTTGCCCTCGCCCCAGCAGTGCACCTCCAGGTCCACCAGGGGCCGCAGCTCCCGGGCGAGGAACTCCACGTGGACCCCCGCGCCGCCGTACACGTCCGGGGGGTACTCCCGTGTCAGCAGTCCCACTCGCACCCGTGAACCCCCTGTCTGAGCGGACGTCGACCTTCATGGTCACCCGGACGGGGCGCGTGGGGAAGAGCGGGGCGGCCGTACGAGGCAGCAGTCGCCGCAGACGCCCCCGCCGGGCACCCGGTAGTACAGACAGCAGCTGCGGCGCCGGAAGGCGGTGCCCGTGAGGGTTCCGGTCCCGGTGAGCAGGGGGTGCGTGAGGAGTTCGGCCGTCAGGGAAGCGGCGCGGGCGGCGACGTCCGTACGGCCGTGGCGGCGTCCCCAGCGGTCCAGTTCCCGGGCGGCGCCCGCGAGCGCGGAGGCGGCGTTGCCGCGCAGCAGGCCCGGTGCGAGGCGGTGCCGGGAGCGCAGGGCCGCGGCGAGGGGGTCGAGGTGGCCGTGCAGCACCAGCTCCGCGATCGTCGCCGCGTCGCCGGGCAGCGGCCGTACCTCCGTCAGCCACAGGTCGTCGGGGGCGCCGCCCTCCGGGTCCCAGCGCAGCAGCGGCGGGGAGAGGTCGGGGACGGCGCCGCAGAGGGCGGCGGAGCCCAGGGCCACGGACCACAGGCGGGCGGCGAGCCCTTGCTGGGCCACCGACGCGGCGACCCTCGCCTCGTCGGTGCGCAGGGCTCCGGCGACCCGGCGGACCCGCGAGGCGAGGAAGTCGCCCTGAACATCCGGGGGTCGCGATCCGTACACCTGGGCGAGCGTGGGCAGGCGGTCGGCCGCTCCCGCCGTGCGCAGGACGAAGAAGCCGCCGAGGCGGCGAAGGGCGGTGAGAGACGGGTCGAGGTCCACGACGTACAGGAGTACCAAGGCCCCTAGGGGGTGCGACCAGGGGCCCTCCGCCCCCGGGCGCCCACCCTGGGGATGACGGGGTCGTCGTCGTACTCCATCGGCAGTAGGACTCATTGGGTGCTCAGGGACGACGACGGGAACACTTCGGCACGGCATCGTGTTGGTCATGGAAGCCGACCGTTCGCCGCGCCGGGTGCACCGCCCCGGCCTCGCGCAGAGGAGCAGCCGATGAGCGCCCTCGCGTTGTCCGTGCTGCTGTCGTTCGTCTCCGCCGTGGCGTACGCCGGGGGAGCGATCGTGCAGGAGCAGGTCGCGGTCTCCTCGCCCGGCGCGCAGCAGTACGCGCCGCTGCGCCGGCCGGGCTGGTGGGCGGCGGTCGCACTCAACGGCCTCGGCGGACTGCTCCACGTGGTGGCGCTCGCCTACGGTCCGTTGAGCCTCGTCCAGCCCCTGGGTGCGCTGACCATCGTCTTCGCCCTGCCCATGGCCGCGCTGTTCGTCGGCCGGAAGGCCGGGGCGACCGCGTGGCGCGGCGCCGTCATGGCGACGGTGGGCCTCGCGGGACTGCTCTCCCTGGTCGGCGCGTCCGACGCGCGGTCGCTGGACACCGCGCAGCGGGTGGCTGCGGCACTGGGCACGACCGGGGCGGTCGTGGCGCTGATGGTCGCGGCCCGCGCCGTGCACCGGCATCCCGCGGTGCGCAGCATCCTGCTGGCCACCGCGTCCGGTGTCGCGTTCGGCATGTCCTCCGTCTTCACCAAGACCGTCGCGGTCGACTGGACCGGCGGGGTCTCGGCGGCGGACCTGCCGTCCCTGGCGGTGATCGGCGTCCTGGCCACGGCCGGCATGCTGCTCTCCCAGGCCTCCTACCGGGGCGCCGGCCTCGCGGCCCCGCTGGCCACGCTGACGGTGGTGAACCCGATGGTGGCGGCCGCGGTCGGCATCACGATGTTCGGCGAGACCTTCCGCTACGGCACGACGGGCACGGTGCTCGCGCTGAGCTGCGGCGTGGTGGCGGCCGGCGGGCTGATCCTGCTCACGACGGAGCGGCTGGCACGCGAGCACCAGGAGACGCGGGCCGCGCAGGCTCCCGCACCGGGTTCCGCGCCCGGGGCGGTTCCCGCGCGGGCCGACGAGCAGCCGCCCGCCGGCCCCACCGACCCCGCCGAGCGGCTGCTGGCCGCGCTCGAACTCCCCGAGGACGTACGGATGCCGGCCACCGTGCCGGCACCGGACGGCACGCCGGAGGACGTGGATTCCGTCCCGGTGCCGCTGGTGTCGTACGCGCCCTTCTACGGCGGCCCGTACGTACCGGTGGCGGTGGTGGACCGGCGCAGGACGCGGGTCAGATCCTGACGCCGCCCGCCCTCAGGTAGGCGACCGGGTCGATGTCCGACCCGAAACCGGGCCCCGTCCGCACCTCGAAGTGCAGATGCGGGCCCGAACTGTTCCCGGTCGAACCGGAACGGCCGATGCGCTGGCCCGCGCCGACGGACTGCCCGCTCTTCACGGAGATCGCCGACAGGTGCGCGTACTGGCTGTAGCGGCCGTCGTCGTGCCGGACCACCACCTGGTAGCCGAACGACCCCTCCCAGCCCGCGCTGACGACGGTGCCGGCCCCGACCGACTTCACGGACGTGCCGGTGGGGACGGGGAAGTCGACGCCCGTGTGGTAGCCCTTCGACCAGGCGGATCCGGCCTTGTGGTACGGCGTGCCGAGCGTGGCGCTGACCGGGGCGACCAGATCACCGGTGGCCTTGGTGGCACGGTCCGCCCGGTCCTCGGTGCGCTGGGAGGGGGCCTTCTTCTCGGCCCTCTTCCCGGTTTCCCTGTCGGTCTTCCTCTCCGTCTTCTTCTCGGTTTTCCTCTCGGCCTTCTCGGCCTTCCCGGTCTTCTTCCCGGCCGACTCGGCCGGCTTCCCGGCCGTCTTCGTCGTCCCGTCGGGCAGGGCGAGCCGCTGGCCCGGAATGATCAGGTCGGGATCGCCGCCGATGGTGGTGCGGTTGGCGTCGTACAGCTTCCGCCAGCCGCCGCCGACCCGTTCGCCCGACGCGATGCCGGAGAGGGTGTCGCCGCGGACGACGGTGTACATCTCGGCGCGGCCCGCGCGGGACTGGGGGGTGGTGTGCGGTTTGACGTCCTCGACGGAGGACCCACCGGTCCTCTTGCCGCTCTTGCCACTCCTGTTGCCCTTGTCGCCCTTGCCGCTCTTCTCGTTTCCGTCCGGCTTGTCGGTGGCCGGCCGGATGTCGGGGGCGGCGCCGCCCCGCGTCAGTCCGGCCCGTACCGAGCACACCGGCCAGGCACCGGGCCCCTGTCCGTCGAGCACCTTCTCGGCGACGGCGATCTGCTGGTCCTTGGTGGCCAGATCCGCACGCGGCGCGTACCGGGTGCCGCCGTACGCCTCCCAGGTCGACCGGGTGAACTGGAGCCCGCCGTAGTACCCGTTGCCGGTGTTGATGTCCCAGTCGTTGGTGGACTCGCAGGCGGCGACCTTGTCCCAGGTCTCCACGTCGGCCGCCTGGGCGGCGCCCGTGCCCAGCAGCGGGAGCGCCATTCCGGCGCCGCCCGCGGTGACGGTGAGCGAGGCCCGGTTGATCCTGTTCGGCTGATACCGGCGGTGCCGGCCGCGCACGGCCATGGAAATCCCCCTCGACAATGCGTCAGGAGGGGCAAAAGTATGCGGTGCGAACCAGCCGTGACAAGACGGCTATCGGCCGCACGGATGCGCCAAGTGGCCGGGATTTTTCGCCCGTTGCGCCCCCTTCGGCGCTCCGTGGGGAGCGTGCGCGGGCGGATGCCTCCGTCCGCTGGGGCACACGGGTGCGTGCGCCCGCTGAGTGCGCGAGGGGCGTCCGCGCGTATGTGCCTGAGCGGGTGTCGTGCACGACCCGCGCGTGCACACGCGAGTACGGCACGTCAGGATGGTCGATGGCAGGACTGGCGGGCATCGACCGGCAGCACCGACACCCGGCAGTACCGACACCGAGGTCACTAGGAGCCACCCCAATGAGCAGTTCAGCGCAGATCGGCGTCACGGGACTCGCGGTCATGGGCCGCAACCTCGCGCGCAACTTCGCCCGCAACGGCTACACGGTCGCGGTGCACAACCGGACGGCGGCACGCACGCACGCGCTGGTGGAGGAGTTCGGGCACGAGGGGAGCTTCGTGGCGGCCGAGACGGCCAAGGAGTTCGTGGCCGCGCTGGAGCGACCGCGGCGGCTGGTCGTCATGGTGAAGGCCGGTGAGCCGACGGACGCGGTGATCGAGGAGTTCGCCCCGCTCCTCGAACCCGGTGACATGATCATCGACGGTGGCAACGCGCACTTCGCGGACACCCGCCGCCGGGAGAAGGCGCTACGCGAACAGGGCATCCACTTCGTCGGCATGGGCGTCTCCGGCGGCGAGGAGGGCGCGCTGCACGGGCCGAGCATCATGCCGGGCGGCCCGAAGGAGTCGTACGACTCGCTCGGCCCGATGCTGGAGAGGATCTCCGCGAAGGCGAAGGACGGCTCCCCCTGCGTCACCCACGTCGGCCCGGACGGCGCCGGCCACTTCGTGAAGATGGTGCACAACGGCATCGAGTACGCCGACATGCAGCTGATCGGCGAGGCGTACCAGCTGCTGCGCGACGTCGCCGGGTACTCCCCCGCGCGGATCGCGGAGATCTTCCGCACCTGGAACACCGGCCGGCTGGACTCCTACCTGATCGAGATCACGGCCGAGGTGCTGTCGCACGTGGACGCGGCCACGGGCGAGCCGTTCGTGGACGTGGTGGTGGACCAGGCGGAGCAGAAGGGCACGGGCCGCTGGACCGTGCAGATCGCGCTCGACCTGGGCGTGCCGGTGTCCGGCATCGCCGAGGCCGTCTTCGCGCGCTCCCTGTCCGGTCACGCGGCGCTGCGCGAGGCCTCGCGCTCCCTGGCCGGCCCGAAGGCCGAGCCGCTGGGCGAGTCGGAGGCGGCGGCGTTCGCCGACCGGGTGGAGCAGGCGCTGTACGCGTCGAAGATCGTGTCGTACACGCAGGGCTTCCACGAGATCGCGGCCGGCAGCGAGGAGTACGGCTGGGACATCGACCTCGGCGCGGTCTCCGCCCTCTGGCGCGGCGGCTGCATCATCCGCGCGGCCTTCCTGGACCGCATCCGCGCCGCCTACGACGCCCGCGCGGACCTGCCGAGCCTGCTGTCGGACGAGACGTTCGCCCGGGAGATCGCCGACGCCCAGGACGACTGGCGCGAGGTGCTGGTCGCCGCGACCCGCCAGGGCGTACCGACGCCCGGTTTCGCCGCGGCCCTCGCCTACTACGACGCCCTGCGCGCCGAGCGCCTGCCGGCCGCGCTCACCCAGGGTCAGCGGGACTACTTCGGCGCGCACACCTACCGGCGCACGGACCGCGACGGCTCGTTCCACACGCTGTGGGGCGGGGACCGGTCGGAAGTCTCCGCGTAGGGCCCCTGGGACGGGGTGGTGGGGGGGGGGGGGGGGGGGGCCCCCCCCCGCGCCCCGCCCCCCCCCCCCGGGCCCCCCGGGGGGGGGGGGGGGGGGGGGGGGCCCCGGGCGGGGGCGGGGGGGGGGCGGGCGGGGGGGGGGGGGGGGGGGGGGGGGGGGGGGCCGGCCGCCCCCCCCCCCCCCCCCACCCCGTTTCCCTTCCCATCCGGGTCAGCTCAGCGGCGGGCCGGGTTCCGGGTTCGGCACCGGCTCGGGGCCCGGCGGGATCGGCGACGGGGACGGCTCCGGCGGACCCGGATGCGGCGGGGTCGGCTGTGGCCCCGGGCCCGGTGGCTGCGGGGTCGGCTCCGGGCCCGGCGGCGGGGGCGGAGGGGTGGGGTCCGGGTAGGGCTCGGGGTGCGAGGGGTCCGGGCCGGGGGTGGGTCCCGGTGTGGGGCCCGGCGGAACGGGGTCCGGGTACGGGTTCGTCATGGCACGTGTCCTCCGGCCTGTCGCTCGACGTCGGCTCTGGACTACTCCCCCGCCTACCCGGCGGCCGCCGCTCCAGTCACCCGCCCGGGTGACGGCGCGGGGCCGGGTGGCACAGGCGGGCCGCCGCGGCGAGTCCCGGACGGGGACTGGACAGCACGGGCACCCGGGTCGTGGTGAGCCGCTCGGCCGGCGCCATGGAGGCCTGGGCGAGGACGATCGCGTCGGCGCCGGTGACCGCGTCGGCGGCGTCCGCGACCCGGCGTACGTACTCCGTCGTATCGCCCGCCTCGAAACATGCCCACGCGTCCTCGACCAGCACGGTCCGCACCTCGACGGACCGTCCGGCGCGGGCGGCCTCCTCCCCGACCAGCGTCACCGTCGGCCGCAGCGTGCTCTCCAGGGCGGCGAGGACGACGACACGCGACCCGGCGGCCACGGCCTCGGCCGCCATCGGCCGGTCGACGCGCAGCACCGGGACACCGGCCGCGGAGGCGGCCGCCTCCGCGGCCCCGCCGATGGTCGAGCAGGTGCACAGCACGGCCCGGACACCACGGCCGACGGCCTCAAGCACCTTCGCCCGCACGTCGTCGGCGACCGCCGCGGGACCGTCGGCGCGGGCACGCCCCAACAGGTCCTCGGCGACGAGATGCCGCAGCTCCAGACCGGGATGGTCCTGGTCGCGCAGCGTGTCGAAGACCGGCACGTGCACGGGCGAGGTGTGCAGCAGTGCGAGCACGTGGCCTTCAGAACCGCTCGGGATGCGCCGCCAGCCACTCCTTCGCCGCCCGGATCAGCTCCGGCCCGGCCGCCGGGGCCTGGTCGGGGTGGCGCTCGGCCCACCTGGTGACGTACGGGCAGAGCGGGGCGACGGCGCTGTCCTCGCGGGCGGCGATGCCGTACAGCTCGCGGGCGAGGGAGCCCGCGATGCCCTTGCCCTCGTGGGCGGGCTCGACGACGGTGTGCACCGGCACGAGCGCCCGCTCGGGGGTGTCGAGGACGAAGTACTCGATCCGCCCGACGACCCCGCCGTCCGCCACCGCCTCGAGCCGGCCCGCCGCCCGGTCGTCACGGATCTCGATGTCACCCACGGCCGCGTCACGCTCCTGCCTCGCTCTGCGCCGGTCAGGCCGTGGTGACGGCCCCCGGACTGCGCTCCTGGTCCGATCCCGGCACCGGCTCGGACGCGTCGGCGCCCAGAGCCACGATGCGGTTGTCTCCGTCCACGTGCACCACCCGGGGTTCCAGCGCCCGCGCCTCGGCGTCGGTCACCTGAGCGTAACTGATGATGATCACCAGATCACCGGGCCGGACGAGATGGGCGGCGGCCCCGTTGATCCCGATCACCCCGGACCCGCGCTCACCCTCGATGACGTACGTCTCCAGCCGGGCCCCGTTGGTGACGTCGACGATGTGCACGAGCTCACCGGGCAGCAGATCGGCGGCGTCGAGCAGCTCGGCGTCGATCGTCACGGATCCCACGTAGTGCAGGTCGGCCTGGGTGACGGTGGCGCGGTGGATCTTGGACTTGATCAGAGTTCGCAGCACTTTGGACTCCTGAAGGACGGCTCCCTGCCTGCTTTCTGCAGGTCAAAGGCGGTCTTCACTGTACACGGGCACGCGTCGAACTCGAAGATGTCCAGGAACATCGGTTCGATCTCACGGCAATGCTTTCCGCCTGCACTTTCACGAGAGCCCCGCTGCTACGACAGCGCTGATCCGGCGGCTCTTCGGGTGGCCATTTCGGAATGGTCGGGGACTGGTGCTGACCTGTTGCTGACTTACCTGATGATGCATCAGGCGGATGAGCGGCCTCTCAGCGCGTAAGCGTGAGGTACCAGCCGCGGCGGGCTCCTCAGCCGCTCTCATGCGCTCGGCAGCCGGTCATGGTCGGCGTCGTCTCCGGTTGCCCAGCCCGGCTCTGCCACGAGGAGCCTGGCTTCTTGGAGGCCGAGGTTCACGTCGACCACATAACGGAACCCGGCCGTCCACGCTACGGCGCTACGGTCGCGGTCGGCGATAGGAGCGGCGTACACGGCGACGCCGGCCGCCCTCATCACTGAGAGGGCGGCCGGGCTTGCATGGGAGCGAAGGCGCGGGGCGCCGCGGTGCCCGGGTCAGTGAATCATGATCGGGCCAGTGACGGCGTCGGGTGTTGTAGCGGTGCAGCCGGCGGAACGCGTCGAGGCGGGCCTCGCGCTCGCTGGACCAGCGCTTTCGGCCCTGGAGCGTCTCGCGTTTGAAGGTCGCGTTGAAGGACTCGGCGAGTGCGTTGCGGGCCGAGCTGCCGATCGCGCTCATGGACTGACGGACGCCGGCTTGGCGGCAGGCGTCGGCGAAGGCCCAGCTGGTGTACTGGACGGATTCAACTGATCGTCGCAACACCTTGATCGAGAGGTGGAGCGATGGGCTCTGTGGAGCGGCACAAGCAGGTTCGTGCGTATCGGGGATTGATGCCGTCGCCGGGCAGGCCGTCGGTGGCCTGGCGTGAGGACAGGGTCAGGTTCTGGACGGCGATCGCCCGGGGTGCCAAGACCGAGGATGCGTGCAGTGCTGCCGGGGTGTCCGGGCCGGTGGGATTCCGCTGGTTCCGGCACGCTGGCGGCGTGAATCCGTGTCTTCCTGATGAGGTGTCCGGGCGCTACCTATCGTTTCCCGAACGGGAGGACATCGCCGTCTGGCACGCCCAGGGCGCCGGCGTTCGCGATCGCCCAGCCGGCCAGGCGGCGTGAGGCGAGGTCGATGACGGTGGCCAGGTAGAGGAACTTCCCGCCGTCCACGGGGAGATAGGTGATGTCACCGACGTACTTCGTGTTCGGCTTGCGTGCCGTGAAGTCGCGGCCGATCAGGTCCGGGGCCTTCACCGCGGCCGGGTCCGCAACAGTGGTGCGGTGCCTGCGACGCAAGCGCACGCCTGCCAAGCCGATGATGCGCATCACGCGCGCGATCCTCCCCCGCGAGCGGGGGTACCCCCAGTGGTTGACCCGCTCGCCCGCCTCGCGGAGCTCAGCGGTGATCCTGGGGACGCCATAGGTGCCGTCCGACTCGCGGTGCACGGCCCGTATCCGTGCGGCGAGAGCGGCGCCGGCCGCCTGCCGGGCGGCCCGGTCCGCGGCCGTGCGGCGCCAGTAGTAGAAGCTGGAGCGGGCGATGCCCAGGATGGTGCACAGCCGCTTCACGCCGTAGCGGCGCTGGTGGTCGGCGACGAACTGGAAGCGGTTCACCAGCGCGTCTCCCCGGTGAAATACTTCGCCGCCTTGCGCAGGATCTCGCGTTCCTCCTCCAGCTCACGGACCTTCTTGCGCAGAGCGGCGTTCTCCGCCTCCAACGGCGTCGGTGGCTTGGCCGGCACCTCCGTCCGGCGCCCGCGGGGCCGGCTCGCACCGGCCGCCCTCACCCAGTTCCGCGAAGTCTCCGGGTTGCTCCCCAGATCGGCAGCGACCTGCCCGATCGTCGCCTCGGGCCACGACTGGTACAGCGCGACCGCGTCCGCCTTGGACTGCGGCGGACAGTTTCTTCATGACCACAAGATGTCCGTTCTCAAATCCTCAGGATCCAGTGTCTCGCGCATCCAAGATCAAGGGCCAAGGCCCACGCCCTTCTGTTCGGCACTGCCCTTCCCGGACGGGCCCGCCGGGCGGGGACGGCCGTCAGCGCTCCGGGCTGGGTCACCCTGGCGGTCGCGGGCCTGGCCGGAAGCCACCACGTTGCGGCAGATTCCTGGGGCCGACCCGTCCGCAGCACCACCTCCCCCGACCGCAACAGGGGAACACGTTCCGGGATCGAAGCTGCTCCGCTGGGTCCACACGCCAGGGGTGAGGCTCTTTCGACCGCCGTCGGGTCAGGTCGGGAGCGGATACTCCGGTCAGTGTGGGGTGTGTGCCGGGCCGGTAGTCCCCGCAACCTCGACGTGCCTCCGCGGTCGGCGGTTTCCGGTCGGTACCGGGCCGGTCGCCGTGTCACTGCACACGCCGCGACGGCCGGTCCGGCAATCCGGACGGCAGTGCCGGCCCCGAGCAGAGGGGTACTCCTGGGGACACGTATCAGGGCGCAGCCGGTCAGCGGCGCGGCCCCGGACACAAGGAGAGGTCATGACGATCGAAGTGGCGCCGGGCACGGTAGTCGTCTATACGGACGTGGCGTGCGCGTGGTCCACGGTGGGGCTGGCGAGGCTGTACGCCGCCCGGGAGCGGGCGCGGGCGCAGGACCGGCTTCGGGTGGAGCACCGTCTCTTCCTGCTGGAGGACATCAACCGCTTCCCCATTCCGAAGCGTTACCTGGACGCCGAGATCCCGGTCGTGGGGCCCCTGGCTCCGGAGCTCGGCTTCAAGCCGTGGCAGCAGGACCCGTCGGCCTGGCCGGTGACCGTCGCCCCGGCGAACGAGGCCGTGCACGCCGCGAAGGCCCAGTCGTACGCGGCCGCCGAGCAACTGGACATGGCGCTGCGCCTCGCGTTCTTCCGCGACAGCCGCTGCATCTCGCTGCACCACGAGATCCTCGACATCGCCTCCGGCTGCGACCGGGTGGACACCGACGCGCTGGCCGAGGCCCTCGACACGGGGAGCGCGCGCGGGGCGATGATGCGCGACTACCGGGAGCACCGCGACGAGGTCCAGGGCAGCCCGCACTTCTTCCTCCCGGACGGCTCGAACGTCCACAACCCGGGCATCGGTCTGCGCTGGGAGGGTGATCCCGGCGCAGGCTATCCCGTGGTCGAGGACGACGATCCTGGAGCCTACGACGCGCTCGTCCACCGCGCGCTGGTATGACGCCCCATCCCGGCCACGAAGTCGTCGTGCGTGGCGCCCCCGTCGGCCGCAGTCGTCGGATCAGCCCTGTCGCGCCCATGACCTGCATGAAGGCGGCGGAGACGGGGCAGACGGTGGTCCTGCGACGGGGAGGACGCCATGACGATGACGGAACAGTCGGCCGAGCAGGCGAAGGAGGAGACCGTTCGCTGCGCACACCACGACGGCCACGGCCCGGGGTCCGGTGCCGAGGCGCCGGAGTCCCCGCGTGAGCGGGTCAACCGCCGCTGGAACGAGGTCCTGCAGGAGACGCGGGTCACCCAGACCGGCGTGCAGAT